>DRKG01000546.1 GCA_011051855.1 bacterium
CTCGGTGATCTACGTGCCGGCGCCGTTCACCGCCGACGCGATCTGCGAATCGGTCGACGCCGGCATGGACCTGGCTGTCACGATCACCGAAGGCGTGCCGGTCGCCGACATGGCGTTCGTCAAGGATTTCATGAAGGGCCGCGACACCCTGCTGCTGGGGCCGAACTGCCCCGGCATCATCACGCCCGAGACCGACGACAGCGGCTGCAAGATTGGCATCATGCCGGCCTACATCCACAAGCCCGGTCGGGTCGGCATCGTGTCGCGTTCGGGCACGCTGACCTACGAGGCGGTCTGGCAGGTGACCTGCAACGGCATGGGGCAGTCGACCTGCATCGGCATCGGCGGGGATCCGATCAAGGGGCTCGACTTCATCGACTGCCTGAAGTTGTTTCAGGACGACGACGGCACCGACGGCATCATCATGATCGGTGAGATCGGCGGTAGCGCCGAAGAGGAAGCCTGCGAGTTCCTCACCGAATACGTGACCAAGCCGGTGGTCGGCTTCATCGCCGGCGCGACGGCGCCGCCGGGCAAGCGCATGGGCCACGCCGGTGCGATCATCAGCGGCGGCAAGGGCACCGCGCAGGACAAGAAGGCCGCGATGAAGAAGGCCGGCGTGCACGTCTGCGATACGCCGTCCGTACTCGGCGAGACGATGAAGCAGGTGCTCGCCTGACGCCGGCCGTGAAGGACGTCGCGAAGTTCGAGAACCTATTCCGGCAGGCGACGCCCCTGTTCCTGTTCGGCTTGCTGCTCGCGGTCGCGCTGGAACCGTGGTTGCCCTACCGCGACTGGCTGCGTGCGACGTTCGGCGACGATGTCGTGCTCAAGGTCGCCGTACTGTTCCTGATCGGCTACGTGCTGCTGCTGTGGGGTGAGACCCTGCGCCTGCACGGCCTGCTCACCGGGCTGCTCGAAGCGTTCAAGGCCTTCGGCCGAGAGCAGGGGCAGACCGGCGGTCGTTCGGGCCGGGGCAAGGCCAACCCGAAGGCGCGGATCGAGGCGGCCAGGCTGCTGATCGCGGCGTTGGCGTCGGACGATGCCTCCGTCCGAGCGACCAGCCACCACAACCTGGTGCGGCTGGTCGGCCAGGATCTGGGCACCGATCCGGCGGCCTGGCAGGCATGGCTCGCCGAGCAGGAAAAGTGAACGGCGGCCGGGCGGTGCTGCGCGGTCGGCGAAACACTGCTGTTGCCCCGGCATTCCTCGGATTCGTGCCCACGCGACCCTGGCGTTGCGGCCGCACCTGGGCGATGATCGAACCCACGAGATCGCACGCATGATCGCTTTCGTCAATCACTGGGAACTGCTGGTCATCCTGGCGGTCGTTCTGCTCTTGTTCGGGCATCGTCTGCCCGGCATGGCGCGCTCGCTCGGCTCGGGCATCACCGAGTTCAAGCGCGGCCTGCGCGAGGGGGCCGACAAGCCCCGGGACGACAAGCCCGGCGCCGAACTCGAGAGCAAGCCCGGCGGCCAGGGTGATCGGGACGACTCGAGCGACGGGTCGGCTCGGTGACGCAGACCCAGCCGCTACACGACGTCACCGGCTTGGTGCAACCGTTGCTCGACCGGCTCAACCGCGAGCTGGCCGGCGACCTGCGCCCCGGCCACGTCGAGATGAACCCGCTGATCGAGCACGTCGCGGGCTTCCGCGGCAAGCAACTGCGGCCGGTGTTGACGTTCCTGTCGGCGATGAGCATGCGGGGCGCGAGCCATTCGGGCGGCATCGGCGACGACGTGGTCACGGTCGCGAAGGTGGTCGAGCTGCTGCACACCGCGACCCTGGTGCACGACGACGTGCTCGACAGCGCCAGCGTGCGGCGACGCATCCAGACGATCAACCACCTGAGCGGCGTCGAGACCGCGGTGCTGCTCGGCGACTACATCTACGCCAAGGCGTTCCACATGGCGGTGCAGTTGCCGGACCCGACGGCAGCACGCTGGCTCGCCGAGACCGTGCGCGTGATCTGCCAGGGGGAAATCACCCAGATCCTGCACCGCTTCGACTACCAGTGGAGTGAAGCGCGCTACTTCACGGTGATTGCCGAGAAGACCGCGAGCCTCTACGCGGCGGCCTGCCGCCTCGGGGGTTACTACAGCGACGTGCGCGGCGCCAACGAGGGCCGCCTGCGCGCGCTCGAAGAGTACGGCCTCGAACTCGGTATCGCGTTCCAGATCGTCGACGATTGCCTCGACCTGGACGGGGACGAAGAGGTCGTCGGCAAGTCGCTGGGGACCGATTTGAGCAAGGGCAAGATCACTCTGCCGATGCTCTACCTGCTGCGCGACGAAGGCCAGGCGCAGAAGCTCAGGGACCTGCTCGGCACCAGCGAAGCCGAAGGCCTGCGGCGGCTGAAGGCCGAGTTCCCGCTCGAACACGCGATCGCCTACGCGATGGAGGAGGCGCAGCGCCGCATCGCCAAGGCCCAGGCGTCGTTGACCCAGTTGCCCGAAGGCCCGGCCCGCACGGCGCTCGATAGACTGGCCGGGTTCGTGCTGACCCGGCGCACCTGAGCAGCCGGTGCGGTGGTTGGCCGGTTTGCGGTGCCCGCACGTAATGACATCACCCGACATGATGATCCGAACAACGAGCCTCTGCCTTCTCGCCCTGTCCAGCGCTTGCGACCAACAGCGCGGGGGCGGGCAGTTCAGCCCGCCGCGCACGGTGGATGCGAACCGCCGCCACATCGTTTGGGAGGCGGCGATGAAGGACCGGCTCGGCCTGCGTGACATGGCGCCGGTGCGCGGTTCGAGCGCGCCGGCGGGCCAACCGCGCATCGAGGCCGAAGTGCCCGAGGGCTGGCGGGACCTCGGCCCATCGGGGCAATTTCGCAACGCCTCGTGGGGCATCGAGGGGGAGTCGTCGGTCGACATCTACATGACGCTGGGCGTCGGCGGTGGCATCGCGATGAACCTCGCGCGTTGGTACGGCCAGCAGTTCGGCAAGAGCGACGTGCCCGAGGCTTCGGCGTTGCCGGAGATCCCGTTCGCCGGTCGGAAGGGGCGCCTCGCCGAGATCGAGGGCACGCTCGCCGGCAAGGCCGACATGGCCGCCTTGATCGCCTTCTACACCGAGGGCAATCGCGTCACGTCCCTGAAGTTCACCGGGCCGCGCGAGGTCGTGCGCCGGAACCGCGACAAGTTCCTCGCGCTGTGTGCGTCGGTGCGCGTCGCAGCAGGCGGCGACCCGGCCGCGAAGCAGGGCAAGCCGTCGGCGGCTCCGGCGCAGGAACCGCCGTTCACCGCCAAGGCGCCGGCCGGTTGGACGCCGAAGACCGGCTCACCGCGGTGGCTGCACCACACGTTCGGCGAGGCCGGCGAGGTCTACCTGAGCCAGCTCGGCGGCAGCCTGCGGCAGACGCTCGGCATCTGGCGCAGCTCGTTCGGCCAGGGAGAACTGACCGACACCGATCTGCAGGCGCTGCCCAAGGTGGCGTTGCTCGGTGACGACGCCGTGCTGATGGAGCTGTCGGGGAACTACCGGGACTTCACCGGGAAGTCCCACCCGGACACGATGATGCTGGTCGCGGCGCGCGCCGACGGTGGCTCGATCACGTTCTGCAAGCTGGTCGGGCCGAAGGCGGACGTCGAGCCGCAGCGCGACGCGTTCTTGGCCTTCTGCGCGTCGGTGCGGAGGAAGCCGTGAGCGGTGCCGCCCGCAGGTCGGTCGTGCGCGCGCTGGCCGAGGCCATCGGCTCGATGAAGCTGTCGGTCGTGCTGCTGGTGCTGCTCGGCGTGCTGACCTGGCTCGGCACGCTGGCGCAGGTCGAGAAGGGGCTGTGGTTGGTGCAGAAGGAGTACTTCGAGTCGTGGTGGGTGATCTACGAGTACCCGGCGCGCACCCTCGAGGAACTGCGGTCGGCCGCGGCCGACGACAGCTTCCGGCTGAAGATCCCGTTGCCCGGCGCGTACGTGGTGATGGTGCTGCTGTTCGTCAACCTGCTGGTCGGTGGCCTGCTGCGCCTGAAGTGGCGGTGGCGCAACGGCGGCGTGCTGACGATTCACATCGGTATCGCGCTCCTGTTGGCGGCGGGCTTCGTCAAGGTGGAGTTCTCGACGGCCGGCGGTGTCTGGTTGTTCGAAGAGCCTGCCGACGGTGCCGCAAGGGTGCCCGAACGGGTCTACGCGACGTCGACCAGCGTCAGCTTCCACGATTACGAGCTGGCGTTGCTGGTGGATCGCGGCGGCGAGATCGAGGAACGCACCGTGCCCGAGAGCACGCTGTGGGGGGCGCGCGGCGATGGCCGGGTGACGCTCGCGGCCGAGGGTCTGCCGTTCGTCGTCGAGGTGCACGACTGGTTCGACAACTGCGACGCAGTGCTCAAGGGGCCGATGGTGCAGACACCGGCGCCGGTGCTCGACAACCGCGATGGTGGTCCCGGGGTCTGTCTGCTACCGAGGCCGGTGGCAACGCAGCGCGAAGCCAACACCGCCGGCTGCTACGTCGACGTCGTGCCCGCCGCCGGTGCCCGCATGCAGGGCCTGCTCCGCGCCGAACGAGGCGATTCGATGACCACCCGGTTGCCCTACGACGGCCGCCGGTTCCCGTTCGTGTTCGAAGTCGACGGCGTGCGCTACGGGCTCGATCTGCGCCGGGTGCACTACGACCTGCCGTTCGGCCTGCGGTTGAAGCGCTTCGTCAAGACCGACCACCCCGGCACGATGACCGCCGCCGACTACCGGAGCACGGTCCTCGTCGAGGACGGGGGGACGTCGCGCGAAGTGCAGATCTTCATGAACAACCCGCTGCGCAAGGACGGCTACACGGTCTACCAGACGAGCTGGGGGCCGCAGATGAGCGGCCGCCCGATCGGCAACGGTCCTTGGTATTCCGCCTTCGAGGTGTCGCGCAATCCATCGGATCAATGGCCGCTCTACGCGTGCATCTGGATCGCCATCGGGTTGCTCTGGCACTTCCTGGCCAAGCTGTTCCGCTTCCTGAACTCGTCGGCGCGGGAGGCGCTGAGCCGATGAAGCGTGCTCCCATGCAGTGGTTCTTGTCGTCGTGCCTCTTGTTGCTCGCGTCCCTGTTCGGTGGCTGCAGTCGCCCGGTGCCGGCGCTGGCCGGCGATGCCGAGCGCACCGAGCCGTGGAACGCCGAGGTCGTCGAGCGCCTGGCGGCGGTGCCGGTGCAGGACAACGGCCGGGTCAAGCCGCTGTCGGTGCTGGCGGCGTTCCTGCTCTACGACGTGCACGGTCGCCGCGATCTGAAGTACTCGCTGCCCGGCGAAGACGGCCGGCCGCGGAAGGTCACCCTGTCGCCGACCGAGTGGTTCCTCGACGTCATCTGCTACCCGCGGCAGGCGGCCAACTACCCGCTGTTCCGCATCGAGAACGTTGCAGTGATGTCGGCGCTCGGGATCGAGAACGACGGCCAGCGGCAAGACTTCGAATACTTGACGTTCGAGCAGGTGTGGGCCGCCGTCGACAAGCTCCAGCCGTTGGTGCAGAGCTACCGGCAGATTCCGGCGAGCAAGCGCGACGAGGTGCAGGAGCACGTGCTGCAGTTGTGGCGCCGCTTCCTCGCCTACGACCGGGTGCAGCGGCAGTTCACGGTGTTCCACTTTCCGGTGGCGATCACCGAGCCCGAGTTGCAGGAACGCCTCGGTGGTGAGCGCGTGACCTTCGGGCAGTTGGTGGCCAAGGCCGCGACGCTGCGCGCGCTCGCCAGCGAACTCGGTCCGGAGCTCGAGAACGCCTCGCAGAACACGGTCCGCCTGTTCGACTTCCTCAGTAAGGCGACCAAGAACGACGAGGACGGTGTCGGCGTGTTGGCGCCGCCGCGCCAGGAGCAGGCCGTGTGGCTGACGTTCGGGCAGGCGCTGAACGCGGCGTTGACCGGGCGGACCGGTGAGTTCGTGACCGCGATCCAGGCGTTGCAGCGCGCTTGCAGCGCCGACAGCCATGCGGACACCGAACGCGAGTTGCTGGCGTTCGCGACCGCCGCCAACGCCGCCGCCAACGGCCATGCCGACTTCGACCAGATCGAGCGCGAGACGACCTACTACCAGGCGCTCTACGCCTACCAGTCGATCCACTGGTTCCTGTTCGCGTTCCTGCTCGCGGCGTTGTCGTGGCTCGTGCCGCGCAGCCGCCGGCGGTGGTGGCGCTGGCTGTGGTGGGCGGCGATCGGCGTGACCGTCTATGCGCTCGCTCTGTTGGGCTACGACATCACGCTGCGCTGTCTGATCACCGGGCGGCCGCCGATCAAGAACCTCTACGACACGTTCCTGTTCATCGCCGCCGTCGGCGTGCTGGCGTCGTTGGTCGCGGAGTGGGTGATCCCCCGGCGGATCGCGCTCGGTGTCGGTCCGGCGCTCGGAGCCCTGGTGGTGATGCTGGCGCGCCTGTTCGAGGTCAACAAGGGCACCGACACGATGGACCCGCTGATGGCGGTGCTCGACAGCAACTTCTGGCTGGCGACGCACGTGACCACGATCAACATCGGTTACGCGGCCGGCATGTTCGCCGCCGGCACGGCGCACGCGTGGGTGATCCGGCGGTTGCTCCCCGGCGTCTCCGCCGACGACACCATCAGCAAGGCGATCGTGCGCATCACCTACGGCCTGACCGCCTTCGGCCTGACGTTCGCGGTCGTCGGCACGATCTTGGGCGGCATCTGGGCGAACGACTCGTGGGGGCGCTTTTGGGGCTGGGACCCGAAGGAGAACGGCGCCCTGATGATCTGCCTGTCGCAGATCGCGCTGCTGCACGCGCGCATGTGCGGTTGGGTGCGGGATCTCGGCTTCATCGTCTGGTCGATGGTCACCGGTATGGTGGTGGTGTTCTCGTGGTTCCACGTCAACCAGCTCGGCGTCGGCCTGCACTCCTACGGTTTCACCGCCGGGATCCGAGAGTGGATCTGGGGCTATTACTACGAGCAGACCGCGTTCGTCGGGCTCGCCTTCTTGACCTTGCTGCGTCGGCGCACGCCCGCGGTTGCCGCTGCTGCGGTCGCCGGCGAATGAGCGGCGCTCACGGCCGGGTGATCGATCGGCCGTCCTTGCGGCTGGGGAACTGCGCGTCCGTCGCCGCCAGGTGCTCGCGCAGGATGCGGCGCAGCCGCGTGACTTCGGCGGGCCGTTCGCCCGCGAGGTCGTGGCGCTCGCCGACGTCGCGCACGACGTCGTAGAGCTCGGCCCGGCCGCCGTCGTAGAACCAAATCAGCTTCAGGTCGCCGTCGCGCACGGCGCTGAACGGTTCGATGCCCGGGCCTTCGGCGCCCCAGTAGTGGGGGCTGTGGAAGAACAGCGGATGGGGCAGTTGCGGCTTGCCGAGCAGCTTGCGCGCGAAACTGTGGCCGTCGGGCACGTTCGGTGCCGCGCCGACCAGGTCGCACAGGGTCGGCATCAGGTCCTCGAGCTGCACCGGCAGGTCGCAGACCCGGTCCGCAGCGATGTGCTCCGGCCAGCGGATCGCGAACGGCACGCGCACCCCACCTTCGTAGGCAGAGCCCTTGCCGCTCTTGAGCGGGGCGTTGTGGGTGTGCTTGGCGCCGCCACGGCCGTGGGCGCTGAGGCCGCCGTTGTCGCTAGTGAACACCACGATGGTGTCATCGGCCAGTTGCCGCTGGTCCAGCCAGTCGAGCACGCGGCCGAGCGAGTCGTCGACACCGCGCACGAGGGCGGCGTAGCGCGCCTCCGGTTCGCTGAGCCCGCGTGCGCGGTAGTCGCCGACGAAGCGCTCATCCGGATCGAGGGGCGTGTGCACCGCGTAGTGCGCCAGATAGAGGAAGAACGGCTTGCCGGCCGAGACCGCGGCGTCGGCGGCGGCCAGCGCCTCGTCGGTCAGCACGTCGGTCAGGAAGCGATCGCTGCCGTGGTAGAACTCGAGCCCGGGGACCGCCCAGACGGTGTCGTCCCGGCGTCGCCGGAAGCCGTTCTTGGCCAGGTAGCTGGCCGGGGCGCCGGCGGCGTGGCCGGCGACGTTGACGTCGAAGCCGAGGTTGGTGGGGTCGGCGCCGGGCGTGCCGATCGCGCCGAAGTGGGCCTTGCCGACCAGGATCGTGCGGTAACCGATGCGGGCGAGTCGCTGCGCCAGGGTTTCGCTGCAGACCGCGTCGGGCGTCGCCGGGTCGTTGCTGAGTCCACATCGGCGCCAATGCGGCCGCAGCAGACCGTGCCGCTCCGGGTCGGTCCAGCGATCCTGGCGCAGGGTCCAGTGGGTGACGCGGTGTCGCGCTGCTGCCATGCCGGTCATCAGACTGACGCGCGAGGGGGTGCACACCGGATGGGCGTAGGCGTGGCGCAGCTTGGTGCCCTCGCGGCACAGTCGCTCGACGTTGGGAGTCTCGTAGCGGTCGTTGTTCGGAGTGCGCTCCGTATGGAACGGCTCGCTCAGATCCTGCCAGCCGAGGTCGTCGACGAAGAACACCACCACGTTCGGCCGGTGGACCACTGCGGCCGCCGTGCGGTCGGTGCGGTGGGATGGCAGATGGCACGCGGCCAGCAGCGCCACGGTGAGGCCCACCGAGCAGGTCACGCGTGGCACGTCAGACCTCCGCGCCGGCGGCGCGTAGCGTGTTGCGCATCAGCATCGCGACCGTCACCGGGCCGACGCCGCCCGGCACCGGCGTCAGGAAGCCGGCGACTTGCTCGGCCGACGCGAAGTCGACGTCGCCGACGATCTTGCCGTCGGCACCCTGGTTGATGCCGACGTCGATCACGCACGCACCGGGTTTCAGCATGTCGCCGTGCACGAGGCCGGGCTTGCCGACCGCGACCACGACGATGTCGGCGCGGCGGGTGTGCTCGATCAGGTTGCGCGTGCCGATGTGGCACACGGTGACCGTCGACAGGTGGTGCAGCAGCAGCACCGCGATCGGCTTGCCGACGATCTCGCTGTGGCCGACCACCACGGTCTCGGCGCCGCGCAGGTCCATGCCGGTCTCGACGATCAACTGCTGGGCGGCGGCGGCGGTGCACGGAGGCAGCAGCGGTTCCTTGTAGAGGATCGTGCCCATGTTCGCCGGGTGCATGCCCTCGACGTCTTTGTGCGGCGCGATCGCCATCTGCACGTGCCGACCGTCGATGCCCGGCGGCAGCGGTCGCTGCACCAGCATGCCGGAGACGTCGTCGCGGCCGTTCAACTCGTCGATGCGGGCCATCAGGTCCGCTTCGGTGGTGCCGACGGGCAGGTTCTGCACCTCCATGTCGATGCCGACCTCTTCGGCCGCGCGCCGCTGGTTGCGCACGTAGACGGCGGCGGCGGGATTCTGCCCGATTTCGAGCGAAACGAGGCGGACCGGCCGGGTTGCGAGCCTGTCGCGGGCTTCGCGCAGGCGTTCACGCATGCGTTTGGCGATTTGACGGCCGTCGAGGAGTTGCGCGGGCAAGTGATTCGTGCTCCGGTTGGGGTTTGGCCAAACGGCCGGTGTGGCCGAAAAGATAGCCAAGGTGCGCGTCGCACCCAAACGTGCTGTATGAGCTACGGAACGCCTTCCTTTCGCCTGCCGACGCTGACTCCCGCGATCAAGCACCTGCTGATCGCGAACGCGGTCGTGTTCGTGCTGAACATGCTGCTCGTCGGTCGGCTCAGCCAGCCGAGCCAGGGGGCGTGGCTGGCGTTTTCGTGGTCGGGTTTGTGGGAGGGCTACGGCCTCGGGTTGGTGCGCATCGTCACCTACCAGTTCGCGCACGCGTTCGCGGACCCGATGCACTTCGTGATGAACATGCTCGTGCTGTACTTCTTCGGCACGATGGCCGAGGCGCGACTCGGCTACCGCGGCACGTTGAAGCTCTACCTGATCGGCGGCGCGGTCGGTGCGCTGCTGCACCTCGGCCTTGCGTCCCTGCAGGGGGGCTACGACGCCAAGTTGGTCGGTGCCAGCGGCGCCTGCTACGCGTTCCTGGTCTACGCCGCTGCGATGGCGCCGCGCGCGACCGTGATCTTCATCGTGTTCCCGCTGCAACTGTGGGTCCTGGCAGCCGGTCTGGTCGCGCTCGGCCTGTATGCTACCTTCGTCGAGTTCGCCACCGGCTACGGCAGCGGCACCGCCCACGGCGCCCACTTGGGCGGTGCCGCGCTCGGCCTGCTGGCCTACCGGCGGAACTGGTTCGTCGACTGGCAGGACCACGCCGGCGTCGAGCGGCCGGGCTTCGTGCGCGGGCTGATGGCGCGCGTGCGCCAGCAGCGCCTCGCGCGCGATCGCGCGCGCCAGCAGGGCCGCCAGGAACGACTCGATGCGATCCTCGACAAGGTCAAGCAGCAGGGCATCGGTGCTTTGAGCCCGGCCGAACGGCGCTTCCTCGAGCAGGCCAGCAAGGACGCCCAGAAGCAGCGCTGAACTGGGGATCTCTCCCGCCGGCTCTTCGTCGCCTTCCTTGCTTGGACGCGGATTGCGCGCACCGGGGGCGCTGTTTCATGCATGGATCGGGCTAGGATGGGCGCCCGACCCTTCCTCAGCCGATGATGCGTCAGACCAATCTCTCCGTCCTCTTCTCGCTTCTGCTCGCCGCGTTGTTCCTTTCGCGCTCGTTGGCCGCGCAGGAGTTGTCCCGCGACGAGTTCCGCCGGCAGTGGAATCAGGGCATGAGCCTCGACGACGAGAAGCTCTGCGACAAGGCGATGAAGCGCGGTGCGCCGCACGCGATCACCTACTTCGAGGAATTGTGGTTCCAGGCGCGCAACGGCGACAACATCGAGGCCGAGCACCAGTGCGATGCGCTGCTCGCCTCGTGGGAACGCTGCTTCCAGTCGCGGCGCACGCTCGAGGAGGTGCAGCGCTGGGCGGACGGCGCGACCAATCCGGTCTACGACGAGTTGCAGTCGATCCGGGCCAACTCGGCCAAGCTGTGGAACGACTTCACTACCAACGTCGCGCCCAACCACCACAAGCCCGACTACCAGGCTTGCTACGAGGACTACCTGAAGCTGGCGAAGATGGCGGAAGGCCTCGGCCACTACCAGGAGGCGGCCGACCTGTGGGGGCTGGCGAGCGTCGTCGGCAGCAAGATGCCCGACAAGACGATCGAGGAGCGCGAGCAAGTGGTGTTCGCGATCGAGCAGCAGTTGGCCTGCCGGGACCGGTGGGGCTACACGTTCGACGCCTACTACCAGCGCAACAAGGAGTACATCAAGTCCGAGATGGCGGCCATCGAGGCCGACAAGAAGGATCGGCAGAAGCGGCGCAGCGAAGGCTACGACCCCGATGCCAAGGGGGTCGAGTCGTTGGTGATGCCGGGCAAGGACGCGACCAAGCACCCGTTGGCGTTCGTGGCCCTGAAGGACTGGCGCAAGGGTGGCGACTACGGGCCGTGCGGCGGCCCGGTGCCGCTCTACTGGTGGCTCGGCTCGCTGGGCGAGGCTCCGGCCAGTAGCAAGCTGGGCTGGTTCCTGCAGCAGCCGCTCTACCTGCTGCGCCGCGGCGCCAACAAGTTCGCGATCAGCACCGAGGAGACCGATTCGGACCGGGCGACGCCGATCGACGTCGGCCCGAAGGGCAAGCCGACCACGTTCCACCTCGACGCGGGCAAGCGGGTGCCCTACGCGATGTTCTTCTGGATGGGCACGGACTCGGAGGCGATCGGCACGGCCAAGTGCAACTACACCTCGACCAAGCAGGTCGCGAGCGTCTATTACAAGAGCGCCACCAGTTGGAAGGCGACCGTCGGCAAGGAGACGATCGTCTACTACGACGACGACACCAGCGGCACGCCCGGCAACGCGACCCCGTGGCAGAGTGAATACCGGTCCTTCCTCGTCGGCGACGCCACCGGCAGCGGCGTGCTGGCGCCACTGCTCGATTCGATGAAGGTCGGCCGCGGCAAGCGCGTGCCGTTCTCGGCCTTCGTCAAGCTCGCCGACGGCTGGTTCCACCAGGAGGTGCACGGGTTCAGCGAGGTGTCCTTGCGGCCGCTGAATCCGGAGTACTTCAAGACCGGCAAGGTCAAGCTCGCCTGGAGTGGGCCCAAGGCGACTGCGCCGGTGCAGTTGGTGGTGCAGGGCAAGGGCGTGTTCAGCGCGGCGATCTTCGACATCGCCGGCGGCAAGGAGGTCGAACTGCCGGCCGGCGAATACCGGGTGATCTGGGGGCGTGTGCAGAGCGGCAAGGGCGCGCGGCTGCAGACGGCGCAGATCTATCCGACCGAGCAGCACGAGGGCTTCGTCGTCGAACCCGGCAAGACCAAGAAGCTCGCCATGGGGGCGCCGTTCGTGCTCGACTTCGAGCGAGGGGGAGATCGCAACGCGTCGATCGACGCCCTGTCGATCTGCGTGCGCGAACGGTCGAACTGCAAGCTGACGGCGATGCAGAACATCCCGCTCGCCTGTTCGGTGATGGCGGCCAAGGACGAGAGCGGCAAGGGTGCCAAGGAATACGGCGAGTTCGTGCCGTTCACCAACGACCAGTTGGTGCTGGCGGCGTCGAAGCACTACACGAACCTCGGCTTTCACGTGGCCTGCTTCCCGATGCCCAGGGGCTACAAGAACGGGGAGATGGTGCTGTCTTTCAAGCTGCCGCGCGACGGCATGAAGGTCGGTTTGACGGTCAAGAAGCACAAGTTCTTCAAGACGCTCGAGACGGTCTGGAAGTAGGCTCGTCGCCCGAAATGCTCGATATCAAGGTGCTGCGCGAGAACCCCGATGCTGCGCGCGCGGGGGCGATCAAGAAACACATGCCGGAGCGGGCGGCCGCGGTCGATCGCGCGCTGGCGCTCGACCAGGAACTGCGGGCGATGACGCCGCGCATCGATGCGATGCGCAGCGAACAGAAGGCCGCCGGCAAGCAGCTCGGCAAGCTGTCGGCCGAGGAACGTGAGGCGTTCCTGCAGCAGCAGAAGCAGCTCAAAGCGGAGCTGCAGGTGTTGGAAGACGAGGAACGCGAGCTGCGCCGCAAGCTGCACGAGGAACTCAGCCTGGTGCCCAACCTGCCCGACGAGGAGGTGCCCGAGGGCAAGGACGACAGCGAGAACACTGAGATCCGCAAGGTCGGGGAGATCCGTGAGTTCGGTTTCGAACCGCGTGCGCACTACGACCTCGGCGAGGCGCAGGGCTGGCTCGACTTCGGTCGCGCGGCCGAGATGGCTGGCAGCCGCAACTACATCCTGTTGGGCGACATGGTGCTGTTGCACGACGCGATCCTGCGGTTTGCCGTCGACCTGCTGGTCGAGCGCGGCTTTACGCCGATCGACCCGCCGCTCTTGGTGCGCGACGCGGCGATGTTCGGCACCGGCTTCTTTCCGGGCGGCGAGGAACAGACCTACCGCTGCGAGAAGGACGGCCTGAACCTGATCGGCACCGCCGAGGTGCCGGTCACGTCGCTACACTCCGGCGAGATCCTGAAGGAGTCCGATCTGCCGAAGAAATACGTCGCGCGCACGGCGTGCTTCCGGCGCGAGGCCGGCACCTACGGCAAGGACACCCGCGGCCTCTACCGCGTGCACCAGTTCCAGAAGGTCGAGCAGGTGATCGTCGATGTCGCCGACAGGGAGCGTTCGCTCGCGCACCACCGCGCGATCGTGCGGAACGCCGAGGATCTGCTGCAGGCGTGCGAGCTGCCGTATCGGGTCGTCAACGTCTGCGGCGGCGATCTCGGCGTGCCGCAGGCGATGAAGTACGACATCGAAACCTGGATGCCGTCGCGCCAGAGCTATAGCGAGACCCACTCGGCGTCGCGCTTCTACGACTACCAGGCGCGGCGGCTCAACCTTCGCTACCGGCCGGAGAAGGGCAAGCCGCTGTTCTGCCACACGCTGAACAACACCGTCGCCGCCAGTCCGCGCATCCTGATCCCGTTGATCGAGAACCACCAGAACGAGGACGGCACCGTGCGCGTCCCCGAGTGTCTGCGCCGCTACCTCGGCGGTCGCGAGGTGCTGGGGCGCCCGGTCTTCTGATCGGCCGGGTTCTGATCGGCCGGCATCAGCCGCCGCCGCCGAAGAGGTTGCCGCCGTTGCCGAAGAACTGGTTGAAGTTGAAGCCCGGCGGAAGCTGCGTCGGGACCTGACCCTGGCCCGGCAGACCGCCGGGCACGGGATTGCTGCCGCCGCCGCCGGGGATGGGGCCGCCGCCCTTGGCGTCGCCGCCAGCACCGCGGCCGCCACCGGGACCGCGCGCGGTGGGGCCCGAGGGGGTGC
>DRKG01000547.1 GCA_011051855.1 bacterium
CGTCGCCGCCGTCGTCGTGGTAGCCGCCACCACCGCCGCGGCGCCCGCCGCGATCGCCGCCGTAGCCGCCACCGCGGCCGCCGCGCCCGCCACGGTCACCGCCGTAGCCGCGACCACCGCCGCCGCCGCGGTAGCCACCGCCGCCGCCACCCCCGCGGTAGCCGCCACCGCCACCGCCACCGCGGTAACCACCGCCACCGCCACCGCCGCCGCGGTAGCCACCGCCGCCGCCACCGCCGCCGAAGTCCTGGCGCGGCTGGGCCTCGTTGACGCGCAAAGGACGTCCGTCCAACTCCGCACCGTTCATCGCTTCGATCGCGCTCTGCGCGTCCTGGTCGGTCGCCATCTCGACGAACGCGAAGCCGCGGCTGCGGCCGGTATCGCGTTCGAGCATGATCTTGACCTCGGCAACCTCGCGGCCGTCGGCGGCGAAGGCATCCCGCAACACATCCTCCGTGGTCTGGAAGGAGAGGTTGCCAACGTACAGTCTCTTACCCATCAGCTCAGGCAGTCACTTCACCCTTTGTCAGTCACAACGCACCCGAGGTCAAAGGGAGAACGCCCCTGGTGCCATTCGATTGGAAGCGCGAGTCTCACCAGGTTTCCCGACGATCGGCAGACAGAAGCTGACCAACAGGCCCGAACGGAGGTTCGCAGACGCGCGCACGATCCACGACCGGGACGGATGGTGCAAGCAGTGCCCGGAATTTCATCCGCCACCGCGACATTCTCGACACAGGTTCCCCCGCACCGGCCCTTGGAACGGGCTGCCGCGCCTGCCGTCCGGCCGCCCGCATCCGAACGCGGATTTCGCGCACCGGGGCCACCGCTTCCGGCATAGTCCTGGCTAAGTTCCTGCCCGGCGCAGAACCGTGCCTCCACCCTCATGCAATACGGATTCGTACTCGACCAACGTCGCTGCATCGGCTGCCACGCCTGCACCACCGCCTGCAAGTCCGAGAACGAGGTCCCGCTCGGAGACTTCCGCACCTGGGTCAAGTACACCGAAGTCGGCGAGTTCCCGACCGTGCGGCGACACTTCGCCGTGCTGCGCTGCAACCACTGCAGCGACGCGCCGTGCGTGCAGATCTGCCCGGTCACCGCGCTGCACAAGCGCCCGGACGGCATCGTCGACCTCGACAGGGACGTCTGCATCGGCTGCAAGGCATGCATGCAGGCGTGCCCCTACGACGCGCTCTACCTGAACACGGACACCGGCGGCGCCGAGAAGTGCCACTTCTGCGCGCACCGGGTCGAGCAGGGCCTGAAACCGGCATGCGAAATCGTCTGCCCCGAGACCGCGATCATCAGCGGCGACCTGCACGACCCCGACAGCCCGGCCAGCAAGGTTCTCGCCGAAGTCGGCGGCTCCGACGTGCGCCGCCCCGAGCAGGGCACCGGCCCGAACGTGTTCTACCTCGGCGCGCACCCGGCCTCGCTCGAACCCGGCACCGCGCGCGAAGAGGACATGTACATCTGGAGCGACCGCCGCATCCCGAAGGTGGAACTCCCGGAAACGGCCGCGCGCGAACTCGTGCGCGACGATGCGCGCGTGGCGCTCGACGTCGACCACAAGGTGCACTGGGGCTGGAAGGTCGCCGCCTACCTGCTGACCAAGGGAGTCGCCGCCGGCTGCGTGCTGTGGGCCCCGTTCCTGGCGACGACCGCGATCGGCGACGCCTTCGCCCGCGACTACCTGCCCGAACTGCTGGCGCTGTTGTTCCTGCTGGTGACCAACGTGCTGCTGGTCATGGACCTCAAGCGGCCGAAGCAGTTCCTGTCGATCCTGCTGCGGCCGAACACGAGCAGTTGGCTGGTCAAGGGTGCCTGGGTGCTCACGGCGTTCGGCGCGATCACCACCGCAAGCCTTTGCGCGCGCTGGCTCGGCCACGACGAGCTGGCCGACAAGCTGCGCTGGCTGAACCTACCCGCCGGCTCACTCGCCGCCGCCTACACGGCGTTCCTGTTCGCGCAGTGCGAGGGCCGCGACCTGTGGCAGAACACGCGCCTGCTGCTGCCGCACCTGCTGGTGCAGGCGCTGTTGGTCGGCGGTCTGGTGCTGCTGCCGTTCGTGCCCGACCAGAAGCTCGCGATCGCGGTCGCGGTGTGCGCCGGCCTGCACCACGCGTTTGGGTTGGCCGAACGCTTCGGCAAACACCCGACCCACAACGCCAAGATGGCAGCGGCCCTGTTGCCCACGATCCCGACCTGGCCCGGCGCCAACCTGTCGGCCTTGCACTTCGGCATGGGCCTGACCACGGTCAGCGCCGTGCTGGCCCTGCTGCTGGTCGTCGGCGGCACCGCGAACCCGGCCGCGCTGGCACTCTGCGCGCTGCTCGGCCAGGCCGGCCTGTTCCTCTACGAACGCGCCTACGTGCGCGCCGGCCAACTGCCGCCGTTGTCGTAAGCGCATATCCGTTCGCGACCAGTATCGATTCAGGGCCGGCTTCGCATCAGGGCCGACCGATTACCCCCTCCATCGCGTCCGACACCACGGCACCGATGCCGAACGCGCCGTTGTGGCCGGGGTCCAACACCACCGCCTGGTGTTGGAAGCGCTGACCGACCAGTTGCGGCACGTCCGGAATCGGCAGCGTGAAGCGCGCACTGCCGGCCGCGCCGACCAGGGCCGCCATGCCGTCGAGTGCGATGTGCCATTCGCAGCCGGGCATGCCGAGCGATGCCAGTGGGACCGGCACCGGCGGGGGCGCGAAGCTCATGCCGAGCAACGCCAGATCGGCCGGCAGGTCGAACACGTTGAGCACGAAGTCGCGGCCGATGCGCGGTGTATCGCGCGGCACCAGCCGTGCCGGCTGTAGGCTGCCGGCGCAGCCGTGGCCGATCCCGACGTAGGTCGCGGTCGGCCCCACCCGGGCCATCGCGTTCGAATAGCGCATGTCCAACTGCACGTACGACGTGCCCGGGTCGAGGAACGGGGCGTTCATGACAGTGCCACCGCCCCCCGCGTAGCGCACCCGTCCGTCGCTGCGACGCAACAACGTGGTACCAGAACCCCCGGCGATCTCGACGTAGTAGACCCCCCACGGGAGACGCGGCGGCTGCAGGTAGTACCACGGCCCCATGGATCCCCACAGCTCGACCTCGCCGTCCGAGCGCAGCGCCGCATCGTAGTTGCGGCTGCAGGCGACCTGGGTGAAGTGCACGCCCGGCGGAGCGGTCGGCGGCGGCGAGTTCGGTGGGAACTGGCCGAGGGACATCAGGACGTCGTCCGAGCGCAGCAGCAGCGTGCGCGCATAGTGCGCACCGATGTCGAGGTAGCTCGTGCCCGGCGGCAGCGGAGGGATCGTGCTGACGTTCCAGTGGTTCAGGCCGAACGCAACCACCTCGCCATCCGAGCGCAGCGCCACCGTGTGATCGGTCGCCAGCGCGGCATCGACGTAGGTGACGCCGTTCGGAAGCGGCGGCACGACACTCCAAGGCCCGCTGTAGCCGAACAACACCAACTGTCCGTCCGAGCGCAGCGCACCCGAGCGCCAGAAGGAGCAGAACACCTTGGTGTACGACATGCCTGGCGGCAGCGCCGGGAAGCGCGTGCGGTCGTCGATCGTCGTGCCGAAGCCCACCGGGGTGCCGTCGGAGAGCAGAGCCAATACGTGCGCCCCTCCGGCGGCAAAGTCCTCGTAGACCGCGCTCGGTTGTCCACTGAATGCGCCGGGCAGGGTGTGCAGATTTGTGCGGAAGTAGTCGTCCCAACCCCACGCAATCACGCGCCCGTCGGCCAGCCGGACGACGGTATGGTCCGACCCAGCATCGAGCTGCACGATCGGCACGGCCGGCAGGTTGGGCACGTTGAGCGCGCCGTAGAAGTTCGTTCCCCAAGCCGTGACCACACCATCCGACCGCACGGCGACGCTGAACCCGGCGCCGGCCGCCGCCAGCGTCCAGCTCACGCCCGCGGGAAGCTGCGGCACGGTGTTCAGTCCGAACGCGCTCGCCCCGAATGCGACCAGGGAGCCGTCGGAACGGAACGCGAGGCTGTGGAAGTAGCCCAGCGAGACGTCCGTGTAGGTCATTCCGGACGGCAGCGGCGGCACGTTGCACTGCCCCCAACCGTTGTCCCCCCAACACACCAGCGAACCATCCGACAGCAGCAACGCCGAGGTCCCCGGCCCGGCGTAGACCTTCTCGACCGTCAGCCCGGGTGGCACGTTCGGCACGGTGCTCTGCCCATAGGCGTTTTCCCCCATCGACACGACCACGCCATCCGAGCGCAGGAACAGGGCGTGGTTGACGCCCACCGAGTAATCGACGTAACGCAGCCCCGGCGGGAGGGCGGGTATGTCCATCGACACCACACCGTAACCCTGAGCTCCCCACGCCATCAGGCTGCCGTCGGACAACCGACCCACGCCAAAGCCCGCGCCGACCCCGCAATCCACGAACGTCCGGCCCGCAGGCGGTCGCGGCACTTCACAGGTCGCACTGAAGTTTACAGCGTTCTTTCCCTGTACGTAGAGGCGCCCGTCGGCCCGCACTACAGCCGTGTGCGTGGGGCCCGCAGCAATGAACGTCGCCGGCCCCGCACGCGACTCCGTATCGAAGAAGCCTTCCAGCCCCCAACAACGGATCGAACTCTGGGCCATGGCAGGACGCATCAGTTGCGGCGTCAGCAGGAACCAAACCAGCAGCAGGCTGCGCATCAGCACTCCTCAGTAGGTAAACCAAAGGCACGGGCTCGCGACCCATGACGACAACGGCACGTTGTTGCCACCGGCGTTGCTGCAGTTTGGCGCAACCCCGCCGGTCACGGCTGGGTTGACCAGACACATCAACTGCACCGCCGTCGTCAACGGGGACGCGGGCAGCGGCCCCCCCGGCAGCAGGTCGAACCGCAGCGACTGGAAGTTCAAGACGCCGGCGGCGAAGAAGTAGGCATTGCTGTTCGTCCAGACCACGTAGCCCTCGGGCAGCACGACCGGGGAGGGGCCGAGATCCCCGGTGAATCCGGGCCAGTCCAACTGCAGCCCCCAAATCCCGCCCTGCACGACCGCCGTATCCGGCGGTCGTACGACGATCACCTCCGCCTGGGTGCTTCCCGGCCCCGGAGCCGGGCCGATCCAATCGATATGCATCCGCGCCAGTTCCGGGGCCGGCCGGCCGATCTGCCGCCCGAATGCTGACAGGGCACAATCCGGGGTCGTGCCTCCCGGCACACCCGGCACCGGATAGGTCGGGGTGAACGGTGCGGGCACCCCGGTGCCATCGGTGCGTGCCACACCCTCCGGAACGAGGTCGAGCAGGATGCGCACGGCATCTTCCCGGCTGCCCTGCGCAGCTCGCCCGTCGACCACCGGGAAGTCGGCGCTCGCGGTCGTGCCGACCACCACCGCGCGTCCCGAAGCCTCGACTGCGATGCCGCCACCGCCAGGATCCCCGAGGCCGAACTCCTCGAACGGCAACGACGTCGCCGCGATGTTGCCGGACAGCACCGTCGTACACCGCTCGGCCCCTTGCGCAGTCGGCAGGTCGACGCCGCCGCCGAGCGCCGCCTGCGGACCCGACACCTGGTTCGACTGGGTGAGCAAGTCCGTCAATACATTGGCGTCCCGTGTCGAGCCGACGGCGTACCAGCGCCACATGCCCGGAACGATCTGCGCAGC
>DRKG01000548.1 GCA_011051855.1 bacterium
GCCAGGTCCATGCCGGCGTCGACCGACTCGCAGATCGCGTCGGCGGTGAACGGCGCCGGCACGTAGATCACCGAGACGGTGGCGCCGGTGGCCTCGCGGGCCTCGGCGACGGTGTCGAACACCGGCACGCCTTCGATCGTCTGGCCACCCTTGCCGGGAGTGACGCCGGCCACCAGCTTGGTGCCGTAGGCCAGCGAGTTCTTGCTGTGGAAGAGGCCTGCCGAGCCGGTGAAGCCCTGGCAGAGGATCTTGGTTTCGCCGTTGACGAGAACGCTCATGGGTTGTGCTCCGGGGTGTTCGTTGGGTCTCAGGCGATGGCGGCGACGATCTTCTCGGCGGCTTCGTCTAGCGACGCGGCCGTCTGCAGATCGAGGCCCGACTCGTCGAGCAGCTTGCGTCCGATCTCGACGTTGGTGCCCTCGAGGCGCACCACCAGCGGCAGCTTCAGGTCGACTTCCTTGGCGGCGGCGATCACCCCCTCGGCGATGGTGTCGCACTTCATGATGCCGCCGAAGATGTTGACCAATAGCCCCTTCACGTTCTGGTCCGACAGCAGGATCTTGAACGCGTTGGTGACCTGCTCCTTGTTGGCGCCACCGCCGACGTCGAGGAAGTTGGCCGGGCTGCCGCCCTTGAGCTGGATCACGTCCATCGTCGCCATCGCCAAGCCGGCGCCGTTGACCATGCAACCGATGTTGCCGTCGAGCGCGATGTAGCTGAGGTCGAACTTCTTCGCCTCGATCTCCTTCGGATCCTCCTCGTTGAGATCGCGCAGCTCCACCACATCGGGATGGCGGTAGAGCGCGTTGCTGTCGAAGCTCATCTTCGCGTCGAGCGCCTTCACCGCGCCGTCCTTGGTGACGATCATCGGGTTGATCTCGGCCAGCGAGCAATCGAGCGCCATGAACGCCTTGACCAGTCCGGCCACCAGCCTGGCCCCCTGCTTGGCCTGGTCGCCGGTGAGTCCGAGGTGCTTGGCGATCGCCCGCCCCTGGAACGGCATCAGCCCCTTGACCGGGTGCACGCGATGGTGCGCGATCGCCTCGGGGCGGGTCTCGGCGAGTTCCTCGATGTCGACGCCGCCTTCGGCCGACGCGATCACCACCGGCGCCTGAGCGGCCCGGTCCATCACCACCGCCAGGTAGAGCTCGCGGTCGATGTCGCTGCCGGCCTCGACGTAGAGCATGCGCACGACGCGCCCGTCGGGACCAGTCTGGTGGGTCACGAGCGTCTTGCCGAGCAGGCTCTCGGCGACCGCCCGGGCCTCGTCGGCCGAGCGCACCAGTTTGACGCCGCCGGCCTTGCCGCGACCGCCGGCGTGGATCTGTGCCTTGACGACGGCGAGCGACTCGCCGAGTTCGCCGAATGCCTGGTAGACCTCGTCGGCGGTCTGGCAGGGGATGCCCTTGCTGACCGGCACGCCGAACTTCGCCAAGAGCTGCTTGGCCTGATACTCGTGGATGTTCATGGGCTTCGGAGGGCGAGCAGGTTAGCGACCCCCGCAGGCCGAGTCGAATCCGCAGCGCGCGATTCGACCAGGTTCTTGCCCCGGCGAGTGCCGGCGGGCCGCCGCATCACCCGAGGTACTTGCCGATCAGCAGATCGAGCCGGCGCCGGGCGTCCGGGTTGACGTGGTCGGGCGCTGTCATCACCGCGTGCTGCATGCACCCGGCCGCGCGGATCGGTTCCTCGAGCTCGCTGGTCGCCTTCGCCATCTCGACGACCACGCGCTGCGCCAAGTCGGCGTTGGCCTTGACCACCGCGATCACCGCCTGCACGTCGACGTCGCCCTCGGCTTCGTGCCAACAGTCGTAATCGGTGACCAGCGCGATCGTGGAATAGGCGATCTCGGCCTCGCGCGCCAGCTTGGCCTCCTGCAGGTTGGTCATGCCGATCACGTCGACGCCCCAGCTCCGGTAGAGCCGCGACTCGGCCCGGGTGCTGAACAAAGGCCCTTCCATGCACAGATAGGTGCCGCCGTCGTGGGCGACCGCACCGGCTGCGCGCGCAGCCTTCAGCGCCATCTGCCGCAGCGGCTCCCAGATCGGATCGGCGAAGTGCGCGTGCGCGACGCAGCCACCGCCGAAGAACGTCGACTCGTGCGTGCGCCCGCGGGTGCGGTCGAGGAACTGGTCGATCAGGACCAGTTCGCCCGGACGCAGGTCGATCTTCATCGATCCGACCGCGGAGATGCCGACGACCGCATCCATGCCGAGCTGCTTCATCGCGTGGATGTTGGCGCGGAACGGCAGTTCGTGCGGCGCGAGCACGTGCCCGCGGCCGTGGCGCGGCAGGAACGCCATGCGCACCCCGTGCAACGTGCCGGTCAGCACGGTGTCGCTCGGCTTGCCGAACGGCGTCTCGAGTTCGACCAGCTCGCGATTCTCGAGCCCGGGCAGGTCGTAGAGCCCGGACCCACCGATGATGCCAAGCGTTCTCTCCGTCATGTCAGTCCTGGAACGGGTCGTCGTCGTTGTCGTAGCGCACCACCGATCGGGTGCTCAGATCGCGGGTGCGGGCACGCGCGCGCGCGCGCGGAGCACGCGGTTCGTCGCGGTCGCGGTCGCGGTCGATCGGCCGCGAATACCAACTCGGGGCGAACAGGCGCTTGATCAACATCGTCGCGTAGGCGCCGCGCGGCAGTGAGAAGCGCAGCGTCGCCTTGACCCGGCCTTCGTGCAGATCATCGGGCTCGATGCGCACCGGGTCGACGTCGCGCGGTTTGATGAAGGCGTCGCGCTGCTCTTCCTTCCAGATCATGCCCGGCACTTCGTGCTCGACGAAGTCGCGCCGGCGCAGCTCGGCGGCCCGCATCTCGTGGATCATCGCCTTCTGGAACGCCGGGCTGCCGCCGTCGCCGTCGATGCCGAACAGCGGCGTGCGCATCGCCTTGAGCTTCTCCTCGCGCTCCGGCGAGAGGTACTTCCACGCCAGCAGGTCGCCGGCCACGGTCGAGATGCGCAGACGCTGCGCCCCGTGCACGCCACCGCGCAGCATGCCGCTGAGCGCGCGATTCCACAGATACGACTGGTAGGCGAACGCGTGGATCACGCGCAACCGCAGCGGCACGAACTCGAGCGCGCCGCGGAAGTCGCGTGGCCGGTCGATCAGATGCCGGAACAGCGGCTCGTAGGCGGGACCGCGGGCGATGCGCGCGCACGCCTCCCAGTCGCCCCAGCGCAGTTGCAGCGCCTTCTTCAACTTGACGTCGCCGCTGATCGCGACCGGCGAAGGTTCGGCCACCAGTTGCTGCAGCGCCCGTTCGAAGTCGCCGTAGAGCACGCTCAGCATCGGGAATCCCTGGCCGTGGCGCAGGCTGCCGAAGCGCTGGTCGTCGAAGTAGTTCGGGAAGCCGGTCGCGACCAGGGATGGCAGGCTGCGGCGCAACGCCGCAGCCTCGGTGGGCCGCAGGTCGCGAATCACGATCGTGAACGCGTTGCCCGCACTCTGCTTGCTGGTGATCGCGCGATCGGTTGCGCCGACCGGCGTGACCTTCAGGTTCGGCAGGCTCAGCGTCACCGCCTGCCGCTCGATGGTCACGAACTGTTCGGTCACCGCCTGGCGATCCTTGAGACCCGCGTAGGCGATCTTGCCGCGGTCGACGTTGCCATCGCGCGCGAGCAGCGTCAGCGCCTCCGGCGTCGACAGCTTCTCCTTGTGCAGCCGGTGTACGATGAAGTCCCCGTCGGGCACCTCGTTCCATTCGAGGAGCTCGCGAACGCGGAAGTCTTCGGGCGTGGTCTTCAGTCGCACTGGTGCCTATGCGTCTTGGTGTGCTTCTCGACGTGTCGCAATGCCACCGCGAGATCTTCGGGCAAGGGCGCCTCGGCTACCACCTCGGCGCCGTCGAAGTCGACGAAACCGACGCGCTCGGCGTGCAGGAACATGCGCCGCAGCAGCGGCTTTTCCGTGACCCCCTTGCGCTGCTTGTAAGCCGGCTTCAGACGCGACAGCAACAACCGTTCGCCGCCGTAGTCGTCGTCGCCGACGATCGGATGGCCGATCGACTGCAGGTGCACCCGCAACTGGTGGCCCCGACCGGTCGTCGGATGCAGTTCGACCAGCGCGTGGCGGCGGAAGCGGGCGCGCACGCGCAGCGAGGTGTGCGCTTCGCGAAACCCGGTGCGCGCCTGGTCGCTGGCCACCACTCGACCGGGCCGCCGCCGGTCGGGCCCCAGCAAGGCGTCGATCTCGAGGTCGTCGGCGGCGGGCACACCGCCGACCAGCGCGACGTAGGTCTTGCGGACCCGCCGTTCGCGAAACATGCGGTCGAAGTGGCGAGCGGCCGCGATCCCCTTGGCCAGGACCAGGCAACCGGAGGTGTTGCGATCGAGGCGGTGCACGATGCGCAGGTCGTCCCCGGGGCGCAGGTCCGCCAGCACGCCGTGCACACCGCGCTCGCGGCCGCTGCGATCGGGCACGCTCGGCATGCCGGCGGGCTTCGCCACCACCAGCGCCGTCGCGGTCTCGCAGAGCACCACCGGGGCGGGCGGCGGATCCCCGGCCGGCGGTCGAAAGCGCCGCGCGCGATCGAGCCCCGAGCACAGCACGACGTCGCCGAGGCGCAGGCGGCGATCGTGCAGGCAGGCCTCTCCGTTCACGCTCACCTCGCCGCTCCTGAGCAGTTGGTGCAAATCGCCCCGGTGGATGCCGGGGCGGGCGTGGGCGAGCAGGTCGCGCAGGCGGACGCCAGCGAGGTCGCGTTCGACCACGAAGACTTCGTTCTGCGGCGTGGACAAGGGGCAAGGACTCTACGGAGAGGCGGCCGCGGCTCAAGCCCCCTCCGGCCATCCGGGCGCGTGCCGGGCTTTCGTATCAGGCAGGTATCTTGCCAGAACGAATGCCGCTTCGCCGGACCAGTCCTGAGACGCAGCCGTCCCACCCGCGAGACGTCGGTGGGCAAAACAGCAGCCGCAGACGCGCAACCCATTCCCAACCCGGATCTTGTAGTTTTTCTGCGCGGCGGTACCCAGGTTGCTAGTCCCCCACATGCAGATGAGAGGATCGTGCCAAGGAATGAAGCCGGCGGGAGCCCAAGGCCCGTCCAGCTCCGATCCCGCGCACGCCCTTCCTAGGTGTAAGAGAGCAGAGAGCTGTGTGGAGAAGACAGACGGCCGGTGGAACGGGTTGGCGAGACCCCAACACCTGGCCGGGTTGCGGTCCTTCGGGACGGACGGTAGTGGCGAGCTGCCGGAAGCCCCTTGCGAAGCGCTCTGAGCGCTGCCGCGGGACGCGACCAACGGAGAGGGTGAGTAGCCCCTTCCACTGCCCGGCCCCCTCCCCTGGGGGTCGGGCAGTTTTTTTTGCTGCCGAGCCGGAACTGCCGATGACACGGGCATGCGCTGCTCGGTCGTCATCCCCTGTCACAACGGCGTTGCGTTGACCCGCGCCTGCCTCGCGAGCCTGCTCGCGCAGCAGACTCCAGCCGACGAGATCCTGTTGGTCGACAATGCCAGCAGCGATGACACGCGGGCTCTCGCGCAGCTCGCACCGAGCGTGCGCGTGCTGCGGCAAGCCGCGAACCTCGGCTTCGCCGGCGGGGTCAACGTCGGCATCCGCGCCGCCCGCGGCGACACCGTGCTGGTGCTGAACAACGACACCCAGGCGGCCGAGAACCTGCTGCACGAGATGCACTGCGTGCTCGACAGCGACGCCGGCATCGGCGCGGTCGCCCCCCTCAGCAACAAAGTCAAGGGCGATGCCCGGATCCATGTCGGCGACATCGGCCGCGACCCCGACCTGCGCCGGCTCGTGGTGGCCCGCCTCGCCAACGGCGCGCGGATCCAGGACGCCGACGCGTTGACCGGCCTGTGCCTGCTGATGCGCCGCACCACGCTCGACCAAGTCGGCCTGTTCGACGAGCGCTTCGGTCTCGGCAACTGCGAAGACGACGATCTGAGCCTGCGGCTGCGGCTGCACGGCTACCGGCTCGCGATCGCCGGGCACACCTTCCTGCACCACGAATGCCACGCCACGTTCCGCTCGCTCGGCGTCGACATGGACGAAGAGTTCCGGCTCCGCTACGCGCAGTTCGAGGCGAAGTGGCGCGACCACCCGGCCGGCGCCGCTCTGCTGGCGGTGGCCAACGGCGACCTCGAGAACGCCGCCCGACACGCCGAACGGGCCCGCATCCGCGTGCCGCAATGGCCCGACGCCGACCTCTACCTCGGCCGTTACCACGAACGGTTCGGCGATCCGCGGCGTGCCGAACGCCACCTGCGCACGTTCCTGGGTCATTCGCCCGAACACGTCGAAGCGTGGTTGACCTTGGCGCTCGCCCGGGTCCGCGCCGGGGACCGCGACGACGGACTCGACCTGCTGCAGAACACCCTCGGGCGCCTGCGCCCGAGTCGCAGACTCGAAGCGCGCACCTGGCAGCGTCTCGGCCAGCTCGACCACGACGCGGGCCACCACCGAGACGCACTGGCGAGCTTCGAAGTGGCCGCGGCGGCCCTGCCGGACTGCGGCGAGATCCACAACTGGATCGGCACGTGCCAACTCGCCCTCGGCCAACTCGAAGCCGCGCGGGCGGCCTTCGAACAGGCCATCGAGCTCGGCCACGCCCTGGCCCACAGCAACCTCGGCATCTGCCTGCACCACCTCGGACACCCGCAGGAAGCCCTGCGCAGTTTCGAGCGCGCGGTCGCACTGCTGCCCGAATCGGAGGTGGCGCGCCGGAACTACAAGGCCGGGGCCGCCGCATTCGCGGCGCTTGCGGCCGAACGCGGAGCGCTGCCCCGCGCCAGCGCCACCAACTCGGCGACGATCGTGCCGAGCGGAGTCGACGGCACCCAACCGATCGCTTCCCGCAGGCGCGCAAGCGACGGCAGCCGCCGCGGCGGATCCACGAATCCCGCCGGGAACACGTCGCCGAACGGCACGTGCACGATCTCCGACGCGCTCACGGCGGTGTCGCGCACCAGACGAGCGAGCTCTGCCACCGACGTCTCGACGGCACTGCCGACGTTGACGACGCGACCGGGAACGGTCGACGAAAACGCCAGGTCGACGAGCGCCCGGGCCACGTCCCCGACGTAGGCGAAGCAGCGCGTCTGCCGACCTGCGCCGTAGACCGTCAGCGGCGCCCCGCTGACCGCCTGCCGCACGAACCGCGGCAGGACCATGCCGTGATCGCCGGTCTGGCGCGGCCCGACGGTGTTGAACAACCGCGCGACCAGCACCGGCAAGCCGGACTGCTCGGCGTGCGCCGCCGCGAACCACTCCCCCATCGCCTTGGCACAAGCGTAGCTGCCGCGCAATCCCTCGGTCGCCCCCGGACGCACCGTCGCCCCCTCGTCGAACGGCACGGGGCCGTCGCCGTAGACTTCGCTGCTCGAAGCCAGCAGCACCGGCACACCCGCCTCGGCCGCCGCCGCGAGCACGACCTCGGTCGAACGCAGGTTCGCGGTCATCACCGCGAGCGGTTCCTGCGCCAGTCGCCGCACGCCGACGACGCCGGCGAGATGGAAGACCACGTCCGCCTCCGCCATTGCGCGACGCGCGACTTCGGGATCGGCCGCCGACGCCACCGAACAGCGCAAGCGTTCCTCGTCGGCGACGGCCGCCAGGTTGTCGAGATCGCCGGTCGACAGGTCGTCGACCACGTGCACGGCAAAGCCGCGCCGCAGCAGTTCCTCGACCAGATGGGAGCCGATGAAGCCCGCGCCACCGGTGACCACGGCGCGGCCGGGCTGACGACAAAGCGGAGCCGACGGCCTTGCGGCTGGTGTCTTCACTGCGGGCGAACGGGTCATGCGGAGTGCTGAGGTGGCAGCGTCGGCGGCGGCGTCGCGCCAGTCCATGCCCTGGCACGAATTCGCGCCGCCGACGTGCGGGCCGCTTCGACCCCGCGCACGCCCGAGCTATTCCCGGCCCTTCTGCTTGCGCAGCTCTTCGAGCATCTTGCGCAGCTCCCGGATCTCCCGGCGCAGGTCGCGCAGTTCGCGCTGCAGGTCGCGTTCGACGGCCGGCTCGGGTTCCTCGGCG
The DNA here is from genome assembly GCA_011051855.1 of bacterium. Classification (GTDB taxonomy): domain Bacteria; phylum Planctomycetota; class UBA1135; order UBA1135; family UBA2386. The sequence goes on from DRKG01000548.1 coordinate 7,987, forward strand.
ACCTCGACGGCGACCGGAGCGGGAACCGGATCCGGAAGCACCGGCGTTTCGACGACCATCGGAGCGCGATGTCCCGAACGGTGCCGGGGACGGCTGCCGAGTTCGACGTTGACGACCTTCCGGCGTGGGCCGTTGCTGGCGACGATCTGGATCTTGCGACCGGGCGCCAGCTTCGCCAGCGCTTGGTCGAGGTCGTCGAGGCTGCGGATGCGGTGGTCACCGATCGCCCGGATCACATCCCCCTGCGCGAGGCCGCAATCCGCGCACGGCCCGTCGTCGAGCACCCGATCGACGACCAGGCCACCATCGCCCTCGCGCACGCTGAGGCCGAGGTAACCGCGCGATCGTGGAGCGACCGGCGCGACTTCGGCGGCCGGTGCGCCGCGGCCACCGCGCCGCCCACCCATCCGCAATGCTTCCGGGGCCTGCGGCGGCCGCGACGGTTCGGGAATCGCGACCACCGGTGCGCCGGCACCCGGGTTCTCGGGCCGCTCGCCGAGCCGGACGACCACGACCTGGCGCTTGCCCTTGCGCTCCAAGCGCAGCTTGACGCGATCACCCGCCGCATGGCTGCGAATCGCCGCGATGAACGCTTCCCGGGTCTTGGTCTCGGTGTCGTCGACAGCCAGCAGCAGGTCCCCCTGTTGCAGGCCGGCCTTCTGGGCGGGAGTGCCCGGGATCACCTCGGCGACCTTGGCCACGTCGGTGTCGTCCGCCAAGTAGATGCCGAGCCAACCGGGCGACAGCGGAGCGATCAGGAACAGGGAGAGGAGGGAAGCGGTCAGAGCATGCATCGGGGACTCCTGTGCGGGGTTGCGGGAACGATCCTACGTGGACGAGCACCTACGTGGTGGCGCTCCTCGAACGGAGAAGCCGGACGAACATTCCTGAATCCCCGATGCTTGACGGCCGAGTGACTCGTGCGTAAGGTTCTCGCCCTCCTGGCAGGCCCCCATCGTCTAGTTGGCCTAGGATTCGAGATTCTCATTCTCGCGACAGGGGTTCGAATCCCCTTGGGGGTACCAGTGAGCCCGGCAGGCGGCGAGCCAACGCCTCCTGCCGGGCCCCGATTCTCGGGGTGGCGGCCGCGCAGATCGGTAGCATCGACACGCGATGGCCTGGCTGCGGCGTGAAGACCACGAAGACCGGGAACTCCACTGGCTGAGTCCGTGGGCGACACCGAGCCGCGACAGCGGCGGCCGGCGCATGTCCGAACCCGACGACGCGCTGCGCACCGTGTTCCAGCGCGACCGCGATCGCATCCTGCACGCGACCGCGTTCCGCCGCCTGCAGCACAAGACCCAGGTGATGGCCGCGTTCGAGGGAGACCACCACCGAAGCCGCATGACCCATTCGCTCGAGGTCTCGCAGATGGCGCGCTGCGTCGCCCGCGCTCTGCGGTGCAACGACGACCTCGCCGAGGCGATCGCGTTGGCGCACGACCTCGGCCACCCGCCGTTCGGCCACGTCGGGGAACAGGCGCTGCACGAAGCCATGCAGGGCCACGGCGGCTTCCGCCACAATGCCCAGGGCGCACGCGTCGTCGACTACCTCGAAGACCGCTACGGCCACGGCCTCGGCCTGAACCTGACGCGGGCGGTGCGCAGAAGCCTGCTGAAGGGCCCGGTGCCGGACGGCTTCCCGCTCAGCGACGACCTGCTGCCGAAGAAGGACGTGCCGATCGAAGCCCACCTGGTCGACCAGTGCGACAAGATCGCCTACCTCAGCCACGACCTCGACGACGGCCTGCGCGCCGGCCTCTTCGACGAGCGCGACGCCGCCGAAACCACCCTCTGGCAGGCCGCCCGCGCCTCGTGCGGCTGCGACCACGCGCCGCGCATCGTCAGCGAGATCACGGCTCTGTTGATCCACGACCTCGTCACGACCGTCGACGGCCTGATGGCGGCGACCCCCGTCGGCGGCAGCGCGCCGCGCGTGCGCCACGGCGACCGCATGACGGTGCATGCCCACGAGTTGCTCACCTTCCTGCGCGAGCGGTTCTACCGCGCCCCGCGCGTGCTGGGCGTGATGGAGGACGGCGCTCGCCGCATCCGCGAGGTGTTCGCACGGCTGGTCGCCGATCCGACCCGGTTGCCGGACGGCGCTCGCCGACGCATCGACCGCGACGGCGTCGAGCGCACCGTGTGCGACCACATCGCCGGCATGACCGACCGCTACCTGCTCAAGGTCAGCGAGGCGTAGCGGCCACGGGAAACCCCCTATTCAGATGCCCCCCTACGGGCGCCCGATAGCGCAGCCTCACGGAGATACCCCCGGAGCCACATGGATACCGTCAACGAGATCATGGACTGGGTCACTGCCAACGGTGACGTCGAAGCCAGCAGCCGACTGCGCATGAAGGTGCTGCCGCATGCGCTGAAGGAGAACCCGCCCATCATGTTGCAAGCGCTGCAACCGAACACGAAGGGATCGCCGGAGTTCATGCGCACTCTCCGGCAACTCGCCAGCGAGATCGTCGGCAAGCCCGTCCCCGCCACCGCAAACCAGTGAGGAGAGCACGATGACCACCCAGACGAACGAGTTTTCGATCCCGGCCGTGCTCGACGCGGCCCACCGGCAGGTCACCGTCGGCACCGAGCCGATGATCTTCCACTGCCACCACTACAACACCTTCCTGCAGCGCACCATCCAGGACGCCGACTACATCGATTCGCGCGGCTTCCTGATCGGTGCCGCCGCCGAGGTGGCGTTCAACCAGATGATGCACTGCTTCGCCGAGGCCGGTCTGAACGACGTGCCGGCGCGCAAGGCGATGGCTGAGCAGATCTACCGCTGGGCCGGCTTCGGCCGCATCGACCTGGGCCCGCTCGATGAGAACGGCGGCACCACCAGCACGCCGAACAGCCACTACTCGATGGCCTGGAAGCTGAAGTTCGGCTCCAATGACACGGCCGTCGACCTGTTCACCAGCGGCTGGCTGGCCGGCGCGCTGGCCGCGATCTACGACCAGCCACTCGGCTCGTACCAGGTCGAACAGACCGCGTGCACCGCCAAGGGCGACCTCGAGAGCGCGTTCCAACTGCGCAGCGGCGAGGCCAACTACCCGGTGTTCCTGTCGGTCGGCGGTGGCCGCCTGACCGAGCACCAGTTGGTGACCCCGCCGGCGAACAACGTCGACTACGACGGCATCTTCTCGGCGCTCACCTCGATGGAGATCGTCGGCAACGACGAGGGCCTGATCCCGGCGTTCGGCGTCTACCTGACGCGGCATTACGCCAACTACTACAACCGCATCTCGTTCGAGTTCGAGCGCAAGATGACCGAGCTGTTCGCAGCCGAAGGCGTTTCGGTCGCCAAGCCGCTCTTGGTCGAAGCCGGCCACGTCTGTGCGTTCAACACCTTCGGCGGCATCATGATGTCGCCGGAGTGGGACGGCCTGATCAAGCCGACGCTCAAGAACGATGAGGACTGGGTGCACGGCATGACCGCCGCCGTGAACGCGCTCGGCTGGGGTCGCTGGCAGATCCAAGAACTGAAGAAGGACGACGCGACCTTCGTGTTGCACGACGATTACGAAGGGGTCGGCTACGAGGCGATGTACGGCAAGACCGACCACGACGTCGCCTACCTCGCGGCCGGTGCTGCCGCCGGCATCATGGACCTGGTCTACGTCGGCGACATCCAGAACCGCCCGACCCTCGACCACGCGTTCTACAACCGCCTGTTCAAGAGCGCGGACAGCTTCAAGGTCGAGACGATCTCGGCCCGCAGCCAGGGCGATGCCACGACCACGCTCCGCGTCTACCGCTGAGCCGGCCAAGGCCGCGGTCCAGGGTGTGCGCACCCTGGACTGCGCCCACAAGCTGCGCATCCGCTACCTGCTGCCGACCCCCGTGGAAGCGTCGTTTCTCGATCGCTTCCCCGACTGCGAAGTCGAACTACAACGGTTCTCCCAGTTCGTCGTCGGCGCGAAGGACCAGTTCACGGTGCGATGCGAGCAGCTCTGGCGGGTCGCCGGAGTCATCGGCAACAACGAACTGACGGCGACCTTCGGCAAACCGCACGGAGCCGCCGAAGCAGAGGAACTCGTCGCCGCGTTCGAAGCCACGCTGGGCGAGGTGTTCGGCCCGGTCGAGACCGTCGTGCGCGACTGACGATCGCCCGCGAGCAGCGACGCGCGCGACCGCCACGGCCGCGCAACGAGCCGCCGCCACCCCCCGCCGGGCCGGGACGGAAAGATGGTTACCCCGCAAGGATTCGAACCTTGGCTGAGTGGACCAGAACCACTAGTGCTACCGTTACACCACGGGGCAACGAATCGTCGCCAGAGCGAGTTGTCGTAAGAGCTTTCGTCCGCGACACCTGCATCGGCGCCACCGGCCGGGGGTGGTTACCCCGCCTGGACTCGAACCAGGAACCAACAGTACCAAAAACTGCTGTGCTACCGATTACACCACGGGGTATCGGGCGCGAGAGTCTAGCGGCTGAAGGAACGAAGTCCACACCCGATCTTCGCGCTCTGCCGCGAGTTCCCGGCCGTGTAGTTCCGGGCCGTCCAACGGCTCGACTCCCGCGATCCCCGCATCCGCCCCAAAGACGGCGCGCTGCATCGCAGGGGCGAACTCCTGCCCCGTTTGCCGGGCCAGGCGAAATGGAAAAGGCCCGCTGCGGACGCAACGGGCCTTTTCGAACTGGTAGCGGGGGCAGGATTCGAACCGCAGCGCCCCACCCTGGTTCTCGCCGCGCCCCTGTCGCTGGCCGCGCCCGCGATCCCCGCATCCGCCTCAAAGACGGCGCGCTGCATCGCAGGGGCGAACTCCTGCCCCGTTTGCCGGGCCAGGCGAAATGGAAAAGGCCCGCTGCGGGCGCAACGGGCCTTTTCGAACTGGTAGCGGGGGCAGGATTCGAACCGCAGCGCCCCACCCTGGTTCTCGCCGCGCCCCTGTCGCTGGCCGCGCCCGCGATCCCCGCATCCGCC
>DRKG01000549.1 GCA_011051855.1 bacterium
GGTCCACTCCTCGGCGGGCGTGATCGCGCCGGTGCCGTGCGGCAGTACGACGCGCTGTGCCGTCAGCAGGGTGGGCAGGAGCAGGAACGCGAACTGGCAGCGGCGCAGCATTCCAGCAGTGTGCCGGTCCGGGCGCTTGCCGTCACCGTCCAACACAGGCCTGTGAACGGCCGTTCAACGCAGGTCCGTGAACAGCGGCAAGGTCAGCGTCGTCACCAGCCAGGTCAGGAGCGCGAACGGGCCGCCGAGCACGACGTAGTCGCGAAAGCGGTAGCGGCCGGGCCCCATCACCAGAATCGTCGATTCGTGGGCGACCGGGGTCACGAATGCCGACGACACGCAGATCGCGACGCCGAGCAGGAACGGCTCCGGACGGCAGCCCGAAGCCTCGGCGAGGGCATAGGCGATCGGCGCCAGCACCACCGCGACGGCGGCGTTGCCGATCAACTGCGTCAGCAACACCGCCAACAGCAGCAGCAGCGACAGCAGGATCATCGGCGACGAGCCGGCGAACGCGGCCGCCATGCCCTCGGCTGCCCACTGGGCCGTGCCGGTGACCTGCAGCGCCTCGCCGAACGGGATCATCGCACCGACGATGACCAGCGCCTGCAGGTCGAGCGATTCGTAGGCCGAGCGCATGCCGACGGTGCCGGTGAGCACGGCGGCCATCGCCGCGAACGGGATCGCGACGGCCGGTTCGAGCAACCCGGTCGCACTGGTCAGCACCATTGCCGCCATGATCGCGAGCACGGTGAACGCGTGTCGACGGCGGGCGGTCGGCAACGGCTGCGACTCCAGCAGCAGCAGGTTCGGATTGCGCCGCAGGCGTTGCAGTTCGGCTTCGTGGCCGACCAGCAGCAGCGAGTCGCCACTCTGCAGCGGCACCGCCAGCGGCCGGTCGCGCAACGAGCGCCCGCGGCGACTGATCGCCAAAGGGCTGACGCCGTAACGGTGGTGGAAGTCGAGGTCGCGCAGGCTCTGGTGCGAGAGTTCGCTGTCCGGCGGCAAGATCGCTTCGACCATGCGCAGGTCGGCCGAGCGCAGCGTCTTGTCGTCGACCTTGAGCTCTTCCTTGACGCTGAGACCGCGGTGCAGCGCCTCGGTGATCGCCGTGATGCGCCCCTGGATCACCAGCACGTCGTTGGCCCGGATCCTGAGGTGGGGGCTCGGCGGCAGGAACTCGGTGTCGCGGATGATCTGCAGCACGGTGACGTCGCTGCCCGGCAGATCGAGTTCGCCGAGGGTCTTGCCGACGTATTCCGAGCCCGGTTCGGCCATCGTCTCCGTCAGGAACTCGGCAACCTCGTAGCGACTCTCGAGCGACGGCCGCGCGGCGGCGCGCGGCAGGAAGTGGCGGCCGACCAGCGCGAACCAAGCGAAGCAGGCGGCGAACACCGACGCGCCGATCGGGGCGAACGCGAAGAACCCCAGTCCTTCGCCGGTGCGTTCGAGCAGGTAGTCCGACAGGATCACGTTGCTGCGGGTGCCGACCAGGGTCCACTTGCCGCCGAGCAGCGAGGCGAACGCCAGCAGGATCAATACCCGCGAGGGCGCAAACCCGCGCTTCTGGCAGATCGCCATCACCGGCGGCATCCACACCAGCACGGTGGTGGTGTCGTTGACCACCGCGCTGAAGCCGGTCACCACCGCCAGCACGGTGAGTTGGAAGCGCAGCTCGCTGGTGGCGCTCCGTTCGAGCAGCCGGCCGAACATCATCTGCGCCGCGCCGGTGCGCACCATCGCCGCCGACAGCACGAACATCGAGGCCACCATCAACAGCGCCGGACTGCCGAAACCGCCGAACGCCTGCACGGGGGTGAGGATCGCCTGCAGGCCGGTCGCGCCCGGTCGCCACGGCAACAGCAGCGACAGCATCACCAGCAGCGCGGTCACATCCGATCGCAGCCACTGGGTGTAGAACGACACCAGCGCCAGCAGCAGGACCACCAGCAGGAACACGGCTTCGGCGCTCATCGGCGGCCACTGCATACAGCAATCGCCCGGTCGCGGCACCTGTCGGGTCGCCTTGACAGTTCCTCCGGGTGGCTTCGATGGTCGCGTCATGGTGTGCGGTCGGGTGTCCCGCCGTACCACCGCCGTTTGGCAGAACTGCGCCTCGCGGCCAATCGGTAGCGCGCACCATTCGCCCTCGGGCATGGTGCCGGCTATTCTGATGCTGATGTCAGATCCAGGCAGCGGGGAGCGCGTGTTGCTCGTCGAGGACGACGACAGCCTGCGGCTCGTGCTGCAGAAGGAACTCGGCGCGATGGGCTTCGAGGTCGCGGTGCACGCCAGCGGTGCCGGTGCCGCCGAGCGCGCGGCCGCGTTCGAACCGACGGTGGTGCTGCTTGATCTGCACCTGCCCGGAGTCTCCGGGATGGACGTGCTGCAGGCGGTGCGGCAGCACGATCCGGCGCTGCCGGTGGTGGTGTTCACCGGCCACGGCTCGGTGGGGGCGGCGGTGCAGGCGATGCAGCAAGGGGCGTTCGACTTCCTCAGCAAACCGGTCTCGCTCGACGTGCTCGAACAAACCCTGCTGCGCGCCTGCGAGCACGTGCGTCTGCTGCGTGAGAACGAGCACCTGCGGCGCGTCGCCGCCCACGCCGCGGCCGGCGCCGAGTCGGTTGCGCCGCTGAGTCCGGCGGCGGTCGAACTCGACCGCCAGATCGAACGGGTCGCCGCCGCCGAGCAGAGCGTGCTGATCCAGGGCGAGAGCGGCACCGGCAAGGAGCTGGTCGCCCGCCGCGTGCACGCCGGTTCCAGGCGCGGCAAGGGACCGTTCGTGGTCGTGCACTGCGGCGCGATCCCCCGGCAACTGGTCGAGAGCGAGTTGTTCGGGCACGTCAAGGGCGCGTTCTCTGGGGCCGACCACAAACGCCTCGGACTGTTCGAGGCGGCCGATGGCGGCACCTTGTTCCTCGACGAGATCGGGGAACTGCCGCTCGACGTGCAGCCGGCGCTGCTGCGTGCGCTGCAGTTCGGCGAAGTGCGGCCGGTCGGCAGCGATCGGGCGCGCACCGTCGACGTGCGGTTCGTCGCCGCGACCCACCGCGATCTGGCGGCGGCGGTCCGCGCCGGCAGCTTCCGCGAGGACCTCTACTACCGCGTCGCGGTGCTGGAGCTACACGTTCCGCCCTTGCGCGAGCGTCGCGAGGACATCGCCCCCTTGGCCGAAGCCTTCCTCGCCCGGGAAGCCGCGCGCGCCCGGCGGCGGCTCTCTTTCGACGACGCGGCGCTGCGGCGGTTCGAACAGCATGCGTGGCCCGGCAACGTGCGCGAACTCGAGAACGCCGTGGTGCGTCTCGGCGTGCTCGCCGACGGTCCGGCGGTCACTGCCGCGGACGTCGAGCGGGTCGTGTTCGGTCATGCCCGGCACGTGTCACCGCCCTCGGCCGAAGGGCTGCCGACGCTCGATCTGAAGGCACTCGAAGCGATGGCGATCGACGCGGCGCTGCGGGCGCACGACGGCAACAAGACGCGCGCCGCGGCGACACTCGGGATCGCCCTGAAGACGCTCTACAACAAGCTCAACGCGCGCGGAGCGGGGGACGGCGGCGGCGCCTGACGTCACCAACGTAACAGCAGGAACTCGCTGCAGAATCCCGGTCCCATCGCCAGCATCAGGCCGAGGTCTCCCGGATCCCCCGGTCGGTTGCGCAGTGTCTCGGCGAGGATCATCAGCACCGACGCGCTCGACAGGTTGCCGACGCGCCGCAGGCTCTGCCAACTGATGGCGAGGTCGTCGGGACCGAGTCCGAGGCCTTCCTGCAAGCCTCGCAGCACTTTGGGGCCGCCGGGGTGGGCGATCCAGCGGGCGATGTCGGCGCGGGTCAGCACGTGGTTGGCGAGGAAGCGGTCGACATCGCCGGGCACACGTTCGCGGGCGACGGTCGGCACTTCGGCCGAGAGCACGATGCGAAAGCCGTGCGCGCCGATGTCCCAGCCCATCACCTGTTCGGTGTCGGGATAGAACACCGAGCGTGTGTCGACGATCTCCGGCCCGTTCGAGGGGTGATCTTCCCCGACCACGACGGCGGCTGCGGCTCCGTCGCCGAACAGGCCGACGCTGATCAGGTTGGCGACCGACAGGTCGTCCGGCTGCAAGGTCAGCGAGCACAACTCCACCGTCAGCACCAGCGCGACCGCGCTCGGGTGGGAGCGAACGAAGTCGGCGGCGCGCGCGACCGCGGCGGCGCCGGCGACGCAGCCGAGGCCGAACATCGGCACCCGGCGCACGTCTTCGCGCAGCCCGAGCCGGGTGACCAGGCGGGCGTCGACGGACGGGCTGGCGAGCCCGGTCACCGTCGAGAAGAAGATTGCGTCCACTTGTTCGGGGCCGAGGCCGGCGGCGGCGATCGCGTCGCGGCACGCGCGTTCGCCGAGGTCGACCGCGGTCTGCAGCCACGCGCGGTTGCTGTCGGTGAAGCTGCCGAGTTGCTCGTAGGCGTCGAGCGGCAGCGCCAGGTGGCGGCCGTCGATGCCGCAGTTGCCGTGCAGAGCCCGCAGGCGGTCGGCGCGCGTCGGTTCGAGCGACAGGATCGAGACCAGCCGCTCCGTCAGCTCGTGCTGCGGATACCAGCGATCGGGGAACGCGGTGGTGGCGGCGGCGATCTTCACTTGCGGATCCTGGGCATCATGTAAGGCACACGGGCACGGTAGGCGGTGAATCGGTCGCCGTGCATGCGCTGCCAGCGCGCTTCCTTCAGCAGCGGCCCGAGCAGGCAGTAGGCCGTCCACGGCGCGACCAGCAGCAGCAGATCGGGCGACCAAGTCGGCGACGTCCACAGCACCAGGGCGAAGCCGAGGTAGATCGGCTGGCGGCAGCAGGCGAACAGGCCGCGTTCCGGCATCGGTCCGTAGTCGACATCGCGGCCGCGCAGCAGTGCCCACCAGCCGGCGAGGCCGGACTGGGTGCTTAGCCCCGCGTCCCACAGCGCCTTGTTGAGCAGCACCCACGCGCCGGCGAACAGGGTCCACTGCATCGCGCCGAGCGCACCTTCCGGGTGGTGCCAGACGACCCCGCTCGGCGACCACGCCCAGAACGTCAGCAGCAGTTGCAGACTGCCGGTGAGCACGTAGGTGCTGATCGCGAGCGTGCGGCCGTGGCCGACCGGCGACAGGCGTTGCAGCACCCGGCCGCCGCGCCGCGACAGCAGGAAGCTGTGCACGAGTGGGAACTGCAGCACGAGCAGCAGGTTGGCGAACGCGGCGGCGGTGCCGGTCAGGCCGCCCTGGCCGAATTGCAGGCCGGTGGCGAGCGCGAACGCCATCGAGCCGACCGCGAGCGCGAACGCGCCGTGGGTCAGAATCGCCATCAGGAGCGCACGGGCGATGTGGTTGTGCCTCATCGCACCTCCGCGGGCTTTTCGAACAGCGCGGCGTAGCCGACCGAGGTGTCGCGGGACGCGCGCAGTTCGATGGTCCAGTGCCGCAGCGTCGCCAGTAGACGCGGAGTCTCGCCGACCAGCCGCACGCACGTGAGTCCGAGTCGGCGCGCCATCGCGACGAGTTCGCGTGGACGGATGAACCGTCGCCAGCGGTGGGTGCCGCGCGGGATCAGCCCGAGGCCTTCGCCGAGCCAGATCGCCAGCAGTCGGGCCCGTAGGGTGCGGTCGATGGTGTTGACGAACAGGTGGCCGCCGGGTCGCAGGATGCGGGCGGCCTCGGCGATCGCATCCGCGGGAGCATCGATGTGTTCGAGCACGTCCGCGAGCAGCACCACGTCGGCGCTGGCGTCGGCGAGCGGGGTCGCGGTGATCGAACTGCGCACCGGCAGGAACGCACCGGGCGCGGCGGGGCGTTCGTGCGCCTCGCGCAGCGCGGCCTCGGCGAGGTCGACCCCGATGACGCGTGCGCCGCGCGCCGCCAGCGGCAGCGACAACAGGCCGCCACCACAGCCGAGGTCGATGACTTCGCGTTCCTGCCAGGCGTCGGGCAGCCAGTCGTCGAGCAGGCGCAGGCGGAAGGTGCTGACTTGGCGCAGCGACGCGAATGCGCGGCAATCGTCGTCCCACCATCCCTGCCGGTCGAACAGGGCCATCTCGGCTTCTCTGGTGCTCATCGCGCGCCTATTCGATCTCCTGCCGGCGCAGCACGAGCACGCCGTTCGGCGCGGTGATGCGCAGGTGGTCGGCGGCCTGTTCGAGCACCACCGGCGCGTTGTCGTCGAGCACCAAGCCGTCCGGTCCGTTGTGCCAACGACCGTTGAGCGTCTGGAACTCGAGCGCGTCTCCGTTGGCGATCAGCGCAGCGCCGGCGTATCGACC
>DRKG01000550.1 GCA_011051855.1 bacterium
CAACGAATGGGGCTACGCGAACCGGCTTGCCGACCTCGCCCGGCGCTTCGCCGGCGCAAGCTGAGGCGAAGGTGCGCAACCTACGTGACTACGCGGTCATCACCGCGAGCTATTGGACCTTCACGTTGACCGACGGTGCGCTGCGCACCCTGGTGCTCTTCTACCTGCATCAGCTCGGCTACACGCCCCTGGAGGTCGTATCGCTGTTCCTGTTCTACGAGCTGTTCGGCGTCGTCACCAACTTCGTCGGCGGCTGGATCGGCGCGCGCTTCGGGCTGAAGGCGACTCTGTTCGCCGGCCTCATGTTGCAGGTCACCGCCTGCGCCGGGCTGGCCGCGATGGCTGACCGCCTGAGCGTGCCGGTGGTCATGGTCGCGCAAGCGATGAGCGGCGTGGCCAAGGACCTGACCAAGATGAGCGCAAAGAGCTACATCAAGCTGGTCGTGCCAGGCTCCGCCGAGACGCGACTGCTCAAGTGGGTCGCGATCCTGACCGGCTCGAAGAACGCCCTGAAAGGGGTCGGCTTCCTGCTCGGCGGGCTGCTGCTCGAAGTCGCCGGGTTCCGCGTCGCGAACCTCGGCATGGCGGCGGCACTGCTCGCCGCCATGATCGCCAGCTTCGCGTTGCTGCCCCCGGCCGCCGGCCGATCGCGCGCGAAGGTCTCGCTGGCCCACCTCGTCAGCCACGACGCCCGCGTGCGCTGGCTGTCGGCGGCGCGCCTGTTCCTGTTCGGCTCCCGCGACGCGTGGTTCGTGTTCGCGCTGCCGATCTTCCTCAGCACCGACCTCGGTTGGTCGTTTTCCGAATCCAGTGGCTTCCTCGCCCTCTGGACCATCGGCTACGGCTTGGTGCAGGCCCTCGCGCCCAACTGGGTCGGCGGCAATGGTCGGCAGCGCAGCGCCCCCTCCGCGCGCCGGGTCCTCGTCTGGACGGCGCTGCTGCTCGCCCCCCTCGGCGGGATCGCCGCCGCCCTGCACTTCGGCATCGCGCCGGCCACCTCGCTGCTCGTCGGCCTTCTGCTGTTCGGGATCGTGTTCGCGACCGACAGCGCGATGCACAGCTTCCTCATCGTGCACTACGCCGAAGGCGACAAGGTCGCGCTCAACGTCGGCTTCTACTACATGGCCAACGCGGCGGGGCGGCTGGTGGGCACGGTTTGCTCGGGTGCGATCTTCGCGTGGGCGAACGGCGGCCGTCAGGGTCTGGAGGCCTGCCTGTTGGCATCGATCGCGTTCGTACTCGCGTCGCTGCTGGCCTGCCTGCCCTTGCAGGCGGCGGAAGCACACACCTCCGAAGAAGCAGCATCATCATGACGAACATCGCCCGCCCGCTCGGCTTCTTCGAGCGCTACCTCACGCTGTGGGTGATCCTGTGCATCGCCGCCGGCATCGCCCTGGGCAAACTCGCGCCGGGCTTCGCAACGGCACTGGACGGCATGGCGGTGACGGTCGACGGCGCACCGGTGGTATCGCTACCGATCGCCGTGTGCCTGTTCTTCATGATGTTCCCGATCATGGTGAAGATCGACTTCGGCGAAGTCGTGCGCGCCGGCCAGAACGTCAAACCCGTCGCCCTGACGCTGGTCGTGAACTGGGCCATCAAGCCGTTCACGATGTATGCGATCAGCATGTTCTTCCTCGGCACGATGTTCCACTCGGCACTCGGCCCGGATGCCGTCGATCTGGTCAAGGTGCCCTTCGGCCTCGACCTGTCGCCCGGCGACACCTACGGCCAAGGCGTCGCCGTCGACGTCGATGGCGTCACCATGCTGCAGGTGCCGCTGTGGCGCAGCTACCTCGCAGGCTGCATCCTGCTCGGCATCGCGCCGTGCACGGCCATGGTGTTGGTGTGGGGCTATCTGGCGCGCGGCAGCGACGGCCACACCTTGGTCATGGTGGCGATCAACTCGCTGACGATGTTGGTGCTCTATGGCGTGCTCGGCGGCTTCCTGCTCGGTGTCGGGCGCCTGCCGGTCCCGTGGCAGGCGCTCGCGCTGTCGATCTCGATCTACGTTGCCCTGCCGCTCGCCGCTGGCTGGCTCGCACGCCGCTGGCTGCTCGCCAGCAAAGGGGAAGCTTGGTTCCGCGAACGCTTCCTCCACCTACTGACGCCCGTGACGATCGGCGCCCTGTTGGCGACGCTGGTGCTGCTGTTCTCGTTCAAGGGGGAGGTCATCCTCGACAGCCCGCTCACGATTCTGTGGATCGCGGTACCCCTGCTGGTGCAGACCGTGCTGGTCTTCGGCATCACCTACGGACTGGCGCGCTGGTTGCGACTGCCCTACCGCGACGCCGCGCCGTCGGCCCTGATCGGGGCATCGAACCACTTCGAGGTCGCGATCGCGACCGCCGTGCTGCTGTTCGGCTTGTCGTCGGGCGCGGCCCTTGCGACCGTCGTCGGCGTGCTGATCGAAGTCCCGGTCATGCTGCTGCTCGTGCGCGTATGCCAGCGCACCAGCCACTACTTCCCGAACGAGAACACAGCGGCCGCGCGGCACCCATAGTAGATCGGGGCTACTCGGCGCCGAACTCGGCAAGCAGTTCCTGCAGGCGTTGCAGCGCGCGCATATGAAGGGAGCGCACGGTCACTTCCTTGGTGTAGCCGAGCTCCGGCATGATTTCGGCGAAGCTCTTGCCCTGGAACATGCGCATCTCGATGACGCGCTTGTGCTTGTCGCTGAGCTGGTCGAGCGCGCGATCGAGCGCCGAGCGCAGCTCCTGGTAGCGCACCAGCATGCTCTGCCGCTGCACCTTCTCATCGGCGAACCGCTCGCGGCCGCCGTGCTCGTCGAACTCGCCGAGGTGCCGCACGTTGCCGCTGCCGCGCTTCTTGGCGCGAGCGCGCCGCCAGTAGTCCTTCAGCTTGCGGTCGGCGATCGTCCGCACCCAACCCGCGAACGACGCCCCCGGCTCGACCGTGAACTCGCTGATGTCCTTGAACACCTGCAACAACACTTCCTGGACCAGATCGTCGCGACTCTTGTCCGGCGGCAAGCTCTGCCCGAACGCCGCCTCACCGACCCAGCGCACGATCCTGTCGTGCAGGTTGTGCCACGAGGTCTCGCCGTCGTCACCCTGCACGTTCTGGACGTGCCGCAGGGTGCTCGACAGCTCCTCCGGCTTCTTGCCGGCACCTTCGTCCGCAGGCGGGTTCGATTCCATCCCGCCAGGATAGCGCGGTCAGGCACGCAATTCGCACCAGGCTCCCGCTACCTTGGGTGACACATGCCCGGACCTGCACGCATCGGGATCGTCGACATGGGCTCGAACGCGATCCGCTTCCTGATCGCGGAAACCAGCCGCGGCGAGCACCGCGTCGTCGAGAGCCACCGCCTGCCGGTGCGCCTCGGCCGCGCCGTCTTCCAGACCGGCCGAATCCCCGCCGACGCGATCGCCGACACCGTCGATGCGTTCCGGCGCTTCCGCGCCAGTTGCGACCGCCTCGGCGTCGAGCACTGCCGCGCCATCGCGACCTCGGCGATGCGCGAGGCGCACAACCGCGACCTGCTCGTCGACCGCGTGCGGGCAGCATCGGGGTTCGAAATCGACGTGATCTCGGGCACCCAGGAGGCGTACCTGCTCAAACTCGGCGTCGAAACGCGCGTCGACCTGGGGCACGGACGCTCGCTGCTGGTCGACGTCGGCGGCGGTTCGGTAGAGATCATGGTCGTCGACGAGGGCGACGTCGCCAGCGCGAACTCCTACCGCCTCGGCGCCCTGCGCATGCTCGAAGCCTTCCATGACGCCGACGGCCCAGCGTTCGTAGACCTGCTCGAGAGGCATCTGCACGGCCTCGACCACCGCATCGCGGATCACCTCCGAGCGGCGGACATCGACCGCTACGTCGCCGTCGGCGGCAACATCGACAGCCTCGCCGATCTGGTTTCCGACCGCGTCGGGGCACGCCGCAAGAAAGGAGTCGACACCTGCGCGCTCGACGAACTCGACACCGAGGTCCGAGACCTTGCCGAGCTCACCGTCGCCCAACGCATCAAGAAGCGCAACCTGCGCCAGGACCGCGCCGACACCATCTTGCCCGCCGGCGTCGTCTACCTGCATCTCGGCCGCCTGGCCGGCGTCGACGACTGCCTCGTGCCGCGCGCGGGCATCAAGGAAGGACTCCTGGTCGAAGTCATCAACGGCCACCGGGCATCGTTCCAAGCCGAAGATCACGTCGACGTCGTGCTCGGCTCGTGCCGGGCTTTCGGTCGCCGACTGCACTTCGAGAGCGAACACGCCGAGTCGGTGCTGACGCTGGCGCGCGACCTGTTCGACGCAACACGCGAACTGCACGGCCTCGGCAACCGCGCGCGTGTGCTGCTCGAAGCGGCCGCGCTGCTGCACGACATCGGCGTCGCCGTCAACAACGACGGCCATCACAAGCACTCGCAGTATCTGATCGAATCGACCGAGATCGTCGGCCTCGGCGACTACGAACGGCACCTCGTCGCGATGCTGGCGCGCTACCACCGCAAGGCCGTGCCCTCCCGCGACCACGGCGACTTCATGGCGTTGCGCCGCCGCGACCGGGCGATGGTCGAACGGCTCGCGGCTCTGCTGCGCCTCGCCGACGCACTCGACCGCCAGCATGCCGGCGTCGTCACCGGCGTCGCCGTCGAGATCGACGACGACCACCTGAGCCTCACTCCCGCCCTGCGCGCGGACTCGGATTCCCGACTTACGCTGGAGGCCCGAGCCATCGACGCCAAGGGTGCGCTGTTCGCGCAACTGTTCGGGCGCAAGCCGCGCCTCGTCCCGCGATAGGACGTGCCATCTTGGCACCGCCTGACATGATGACCTACCCGGGCAGCGCCGCCAAGAACCCACCTGTGTCGCACTACTTTATTATGCAATAGTTTATGTTCGCCGAGCAAGCATGGCAGTCCTCGGCACGACTCTTGCTCCACCTCCACCGACCAACGGAGGCAAGCAAGATGCAGAAGAACCAGACCCACGTTCCCCAGACCCGCGACCCGTTCCAGACCCTGTTCTCGCGCCTGTTCTCGGACTCGCTCGCCGAGTTCTACGGCGATTCGCAGAGCCACAGCAACGGCACCGCGCCCCGCACCAACATCGTCGAGACCAAGAACGCCTACGAGCTGTCGTTCGAGCTGCCGGGTGTCGCCGAAGAAGACATCGACGTACAGCTTCAGGACAAGACGCTGACCGTCACTGCCGAACGCAAGGACCAGCGCGAGAACGACGAGGACGACCGCCGCTGGCACCGCGTCGAGCATCGCTACGGCCGCTTCAGCCGCGCGATCTCGCTGCCGCAGGACGCGACCGCAGACGGCATATCCGCCGTCTACAAGGCGGGCGTGTTGACGGTGACGGTGCCGAAGCAGCCCGAGGCGCGCCCGGCGAAGATCACCGTGCAGACCGCCTGATCGCAGCCCGCGAGAAACGGGCTTTCGCGGTAAGTCCGCACGCGCTACTTCAGGGCGCGTGATCACGGTGGTGCAACGCGTCCGCGACGCACGGGTGCTGGTCGACGGCGAGGTCGTCGGCGGCATCCAACGCGGTTTGCTGCTGTTCGTCGGCGTCGAGCAGGGCGACGGCGAGACCGACGCCGACGAAACCGCACGCAAGGTGCGCGACCTGCGCGTGTTCCCGGATCGCAAACCGACGGACCTGTCGGTCGCCGACATCGGCGGCAGCGTGCTCGTGGTCAGCCAGTTCACACTCGCCGGCGAACTGCGCCACGGCAACCGCCCCGACTTCACCGCCGCCGCCGCGCCGGCACTCGCCGAACCGCTCTACGAACGGGTCGCGGAGCAGCTCCGCGCCGACGGTCTGCACGTCGCAACCGGCAGGTTCGGCGCCTCGATGGCAGTCGAACTCACCAACGACGGCCCGATGACGCTGCTACTGACCGTGCGCAACGGCAAGGCCCAGCCGCGCGCCTGAACGAATCGCCTCGTCGGTTCGCGGCCAGCGGGTAGCGTATCGGGGCCATGCACGTCCTGTTCCTCGCCCCCGACACCCACGACTACAACCACGGCTTCCTGCACGGGTTGAAGGCGTTGGGAGCGAAGGTGTCGGCGATCGGCCCCGCCGGCGAACCCCAGCTTTCGCCGGCGGCGCGCGAACTGCTCGACGGCTACCGCAGATGCGCCAACCCGCTGGACACGGGAGCGCTCGAGAAGGCGGCGGCCGAGCTCGCGCGCCCGGACTTCGACCGGATCGAAACGATCGACGAGCCGCTGGTCGAACCCGCCGCCGCGCTGCGCGAGCACTTCGGCGTGCCCGGCCTGTCGCTGAAAACGGCGAGGCTGTGCCGCGACAAGGTCGCGATGAAGGACTTCCTGCGCCAACACGGGGTGCCGTGTGCGATGTCGACCTCGCTGGCCAAACCGAACGACGCCTGGGCGTTCGTAGAGCAGTGCGGCTACCCGCTGATCGCCAAGCCGGTCGACGGATTCGGCTCGCTGGCGACCTACCGGTGCGAGAACCGCACCGAGCTCGAACGCGCGCTGAAAGTCCTCAAACCCGGCAACGGCCGCCGGATCGCCCTCGAAGAGTTCGTCGAAGGCCACGAAGGCTTTTTCGACACCATGTGCGGCGACGACGGCATCCGCCATGAGTTCGTCTCGCACTACTACCCCGGCTGCCTCGAGGCGACCCAGCATCGCTGGATCTCCCCGCAGATCGCGGTAAGCAATCGCATCGCCGAAGCCGGCTACGACGAACTGCGCCAGATGAACCGGCGCGTCATCGAGGCGCTGCAACTGCGCAACTGCGCCACCCACATGGAGTGGTTCTTTGGCCCCAAGGGCCTCAAGTTCGGCGAGATCGGCGCCCGGCCGGCCGGCGAGAAGATCTGGGACATGTACCGCGTCGCCAACGAGTTCGACGTCTATCGCGAGTGGGCGCTGGCGATCTTCGGCAAGGACACGCGCGAGCGGCCGTCGCGACGCTTCGCCGCCGGCTCGATCCAGATCCGACCGAGCAAGGACGGCCGCTACGTCGGCCACCGAGGCCTCGAACAGGCCCGCGCGCACTGCGGCGACGCGATCTACGAATCGGAGATCCCCAGGCCCGGCACCAAGACCAAGGGGCTCGAACGCGGCTGGCTGGTCAACACCTGGTTCCGCCTGCGCCACGAGGACTACGACCGGCTGCGCGAGCTGATGACCTTCCTCGGCGAAACGGTGCGCGCGGATGCGCGGTAGGACGGATCGAGCCCGTGCATAGATCGGGTTAGTCGAGCCCCAAGCCCCCCATCTCGTCCTCTTCGAACCCCAGGTAGTGGGCGAGTTCGTGCCACAACGTGACACGAATCTGCTCAACCAGATCCTGCTCATCGTTCGACATGCGCTCGAGGTTGCGCTGGAACAGGTAGATCTTGTTCAGCGGCGGCGGGCCGTCGTGCTCGCCGGTCTCGAGCAACGACAAGCCGACGAACAGGCCGAGGATGTCCGGCGTCAACTCGACATCGCCACCTTCGACGAGCTCCCTGTCCGGCAGATCCTGCACGACCACGGGCACCCGATCGAGCGCTTGTCGGAACTGGCGCGGCAGTTGCCGCACCGCCCGGCGAACCTCGCGGTCGAAGCGCTGGCGATCGAGCCGAACCACCACGGGATACTTGTCCGGCAGCGCGGCAGCGGCCTTGGCGAACAGGGAATCGGCCTGTTCCAGGTCGCCTCGATGCTCACACAGGCAGCCGAGGATCACGTCCGCGTCCGGCAGGGCTCCCGACACTTCCCGCGCCAACTGCACCGCCTGCATCGCCTCATCGAACCGCCACTGCAAGAACAGGCTCATCGCCAGCCAGCAGCGCGACGAAGGGCAGTCCGGGTCCTGCGCCAGCACTTCGCGAAACGCGCGCTCGGCCTCCACCGCACGGCCGAGCCCCAGGCAGGCGTCCCCACGCAGGAACGTCAGGTCGATCGCCTTGCCGACGCGGCGTTCCCGAGCTTCGTCGATGGCGGACAGCGCCCGTTCGAGATCTCCGCGCGTGAGCAGCTCTTCGATCTCGAGGATGACGGGGTCGTCGCCGACCACTTCGTCGGTGTCGGCCGGCACCACGCCTTCGGGTTCGAGATCCATACGAGAAGTTGAGCGGGACCGGCCTCCGCTGTCGACTTACTGCTGACTTGCGCGCGACATCGCCGATAGATTCGCTACCTGGACTCCCCGTCCTGGATCCCACGCTCCCCGAGGCCACATGATCGAGTTCAACCGCATCGTCTGCCCGACCGACTTCTCACCGACGTCGTCGCACGCCGTCGACTACGCCGCAACCCTTGCCCATTCGTTCGACGCGGAGCTGGTGCTGCTGCACATCATCCCGGAGATGACCTACCCGCTGCGCAGCTTCGGCATGGCGCACTCGTTCCAGCACATCCAGGAAGAGCTGCACACGCGCGCGAACGAGTCGCTGAAGAAGCGCGCCGACCAGATCCACGCAAAGCTTCCCAAGATCAGGATCCGCTTCGCGCTGCGCGACGGTGAGGCGCACGAAGAGACTCTGGCATGCGCCAAGGAAGAACAGGCCGACATGATCGTCATGGGCACCCACGGCCACACCGGCATCACCCACGCGCTGCTGGGCAGCACCGCCGAGAAGGTCGTGCGGCTGTCGGAGTGCCCAGTGTTGACCGTGCGTACGCCGGAATAGCCGGCGCGCGAAGGCGCCAAAGTCAAAGGCGCCAACGTCAGACGTCCAGAAGCCCTTCGCGGATCGCCAGGCGGGCGAGCTCCGCGGCCGAGTGACAGTCGAGCTTGCGCTGCAGGTTCTCGCGGTGCTTCTTGACCGTGCCGAGCGACAGGTCGAGCACCGCCGCCACTTCCTTGTTGGCCTTGCCGAGTGCCAATAGTTGGAAGACCTCGCGTTCGCGCGGGGTCAGCACCGACAGCGCCGACGCATCCTCGGAACTCGGCGCCTCACCGCGCACGGCGCGCGCCATGAAGCCGCTAGCCACCTTGGGCGACAGATACGAATCGCCCCGGCAGACCGAGTCGATCGCGAGGCTCAGCTCCTCGGGCTCGCTGTCCTTCGACAGGTAGCCGTCGGCGCCCGCCTGCAGAGCCTGCTGCACGAACTTCACGCCTTCGTGCTGCGAAGCCATCAACACGCGTGTGCGCGGCGAGGCGCGCTTGATCGGCGCCACCGCGTCGAGCCCAGACATGCCGGCCATCGTGATGTCGAGGATGACCACATCCGGACGCAGTTCGGCGACCAGCTCGATGCCCTGGCGCGCGTCGCCCGCATCGCCTACGACTTCGAATCGTCCCACGCTCTCGAGCAGGGACTTGAACGCCGCACGCACGATCGCCTGGTCGTCGATCAGCACGATACGAATCTGTTGTTGTTGCTCCATGTTCACTCCACGGGTGCAGCACCCACGTCAGAAATCGAGGTGGCCGCGGCCGGCAGCTCGATGCGGAAACACGCCCCGCGCTCCCGGGGAACGAGGTCGATGCTGCCGCCGTGCGCCTCGATGATCTTGCGCGAGAACGCCAGCCCGATCCCCGTACCGTATTCTTTCGAACTCCGAAACGGCCGAAAGATTTCGGCGCGGATTCCCTCGGGCACACCCGGGCCATCGTCGGCCACATCGATGCGAACGCCATCGGCCACTGCCGTCGCGGCGATCTCGACCTGCCCGGTCCCGCCACAGGCCTCGGCGGCATTGCGCAACAGATTCACGAACACTTCGCCGATCCGTTGCGTGTCGACCGCGAGCTCAATGCCGTCGTCGACAGCCACCACGACCCGCATCCCGGCGAAGATGTCGAGCGGCTTGCATTGCGCAACCGCACCGTCGACGACCTCCCGCAGCACAGTGCGCTGCAACTCCGGGATCAGC
>DRKG01000551.1 GCA_011051855.1 bacterium
AGCGCCGGGCGATCGAGGGGCGGCCCCCGCGCGCCGCACCTTCGCAGGGGCGGCCGGCCCCGGACCTGCGCGACCTGCCCGGGGCCTTCGTCGTCACCGGCAGCGAACGCGAAGCTCGCGGCGCCTCGGCCCGCCGCGGCTGATCTTTGCTCGCCTCACGGCCTCCGCCCGGGCACGATCCGGGCATGGACCTCGCCTCGTTCCTGCGCGACGTGCCGGACTTCCCCAAGCCCGGCATCCTGTTCAAGGACATCACGCCGATGCTGGCCTCCGCCGAGGCGATGCACGCGGCGGTCGACCAGCTCGCCGCGTTCGACTTTGGCAAGATCGACCGGGTCGGCGCGATCGAATCTCGCGGCTTCCTGTTCGGTGTGCCGTTGGCGATGAAGCTCGGCGTCGGCTTCGTGCCGGTGCGCAAGCCCGGCAAGCTGCCATGGAAGACCAACCGCGTCGAATACGTGCTCGAATACGGCACCGACGCGGTCGAGATCCACCAAGACGGCGTGCACGCCGGCGAACGGGTGCTGCTGGTCGACGACCTGATGGCGACCGGCGGCACGATGGGCGCGGCCTGCCAGCTCGTCGAGGCCTGCGGCGGAACCGTCGCGGGTTGCGCCTGCGTGGTCGAACTCAAGTTCCTGAACGGGCGTGCGCGGCTCGGATCCCACCGCTTCGAGTCGCTGATCGCGATCGATTGAGCCACGGTTCGCGGGATCAGGGTTTTCCCCAGGGCGAACTTTTTCTCCCGACGCATCCCCAGTGAACCAGCGGGGTTGTGGGTTCTTCTCAAGGTTTTCCAGGGGCGGGGCTCAATTCTCGGCCGACAACTGCCGATCATGTGGGTCCGGTCCGTCCCCTGCGGGCCTTGTTCTTTGGTGATCTCGGCTCCCACCAAGACGCTTCTCGAAACGGCAAAGCCGACGAAAGTCGGCGACGCAAAGCCATAGGGCCTTCGACCGGATTCCCCATCCGGCCATGGCAGCCTGGTTCCCGAATGAGGCGAGCACTGGTAGACGGCAAACCACGACCGGCGCAAGCGGCCAGACGAACCGCGGCAACACAGCGCCAACTCCAGCGCCGTCCCTACCGGATCTTTCGTCACTGCGGTGACGCAACGGGAACCAGGACGCGGCGACCCGATCGTCGGCGTCCGGAGCCGAACCCGGCACGCAACGCCCCCGGTTGCGCGCTGGCTTCCATGTGCGGGTCCGCGAGCCCGCCCGTCGTCCCTGTTCCCGTGCAGAAAGCTGGAGTCCCGAATCATGGCCAAGTCCTCGGTCGCCGCCCGTTCCTCGTCCCGCCGCACCTCCGCCCGCAGCACCGCGAGCCGTAGCAGCACCCCTTCGCGCCGCAAGGCCGCCGCGCCGACGACCAAGGCAGCCGCGACGATCCCGACACCTGCGCAGCCCACGCCGCTGACCGACGCCGAACTCGAGGTCATCTGGAAGACCTACAAGCGCACCCGCGACGAGAACCTGCGCAACACGCTCATCGAGCACCACATGCCGCTGGTGCGCACGATCGCCGAGCGCGTGCTGCAGACGCTGCCGAAGTCGATCGACGTCGATGACCTCAGCTCGGCCGGCACGTTCGGGCTGATGGACGCGATCAACGGCTTCGACCTGTCGCGCGGCATCAAGTTCAAGACCTACTGCACGACGCGCATCCGGGGCTCGATCCTCGACGAGCTGCGTTCGCAGGACTGGGTGCCGCGGCTCGTGCGCCTGAAGGCCCACCGCCTCGAACGCGCGATCCGCACTCTCGAAGGCCAGCTCGGCCGGAATCCGAACCAGGCCGAAATCGCCGCCGAGCTCGGCATCACGCTCGAGGAACTGCAGGCGCACGAAGCCGAAGCCAACGCCAAGACGATCTTCTCACTGTCGGAGAAGTGGGATGACGGCGACGACGACAAGGAACTCGAAAAGATCGAGATCCTCGCCGATCGCAAGTCGTCGAACCCGGTCGACACGATCCAGCAGCGCGACGCGCTCGACATGATCACCAGCTCCCTGACCAAGAAGGAGCGGCTGATCATCCTGATGTACTACTACGAAGGGCTGACGATGCGCGAGATCGGCGAGATCATGGAGCTGACCGAATCGCGCGTCTGCCAGATCCACAGCAACGTGATGGCACGGCTGAAGGCGCAGCTCGACCGCGCGCAGGGCGAAGACGCCTGAACCGCGACGGTCATCCTCGTGGAGTCGCGCTGGCATGGCGCGATCCCGTTCGACGGGAGAACGACTGAACCTGCGGCGACCGCACGGCCGATACGTGCAGGAACCCAGGTCAGCAACCGAAGAAGGAACATGACGAAGAACGTTCTCATCGTCGACGACTCCGCCACGATGCGGAAGATCATCATGCGCGGCATCCGTCAGGCAGGCATCGACAACGCCGAGTTCAAGGAAGCCAGCGACGGCGTCGAAGGCCTCGCGGCGGTCGAAGGCGGGTCGTTCGACCTCATCCTGTCGGACGTCAACATGCCGAACATGAACGGCCTCGACTTCGTCAAGGAGGTCAGCGCCAAGATCAGCAGCCCGCCGCCGATCGTCATGATCACCACGGAGGGCAGCGAAGAGGTCGTCAACGAGGCCATGAGTCGCGGTGCCAACGGCTACCTGAAGAAGCCGTTCACGCCCGAGAAGATCCAGGAAGTGATCGGTCCGCTGCTGCAGTAGCGATCGCCCTTCCCTTCCGTCTCTTCCCGGAGCAACCGTATGGCGCCCGACACAATCGAACCACAACTGGTGGACTCGCTGCGCGACGCCGCTCGCGAGATCTTCGAGACGATGGTGTTCCTGACTCCGTCGTCGATCGAGCCGCGGCAGACGAACTCGACGTTCTTCGACGCCGATGTCGTCGGGCTGCTCAGCTTCACCGGCACGGCGTCGGGCACCGTCGCGGTCACCGCAAGCAACAAGCTCGCGCGCCTGATGGCCGCGAAGATGCTGATGATGGAACCCGAGGAGCTGACGGAAGACGCTGAAGTCGCGGATGCCTTCGGCGAGATCGTCAACATGCTGACCGGCAGCTTCAAGAACGCCTGGGTCGCGAACGGCAACCAGATGGAGCTGTCGGTGCCGAACGTCGTCATGGCCGGCAGCGTCAGCATCAACAGCCAACCCAACGGGTCGGGCGTGCGGGTCATGGTCGAAGGCGAACCCGTCGACGTCGGCGTGCACTTCGATGCGTAACGCTTAGGAGGAGCCCGGTCGTAGAGTCATGGTGGCGCCATCGCTGAGTCAGACGGAGCTGCGCAACCTGCTCGAGTCGGTGGCCGGAACCATCGACGAGACCCTCAGCTCACTCGTCGGCAAGGACATCAAGGTCACTTGCAAGGACGTCACCGCGCCGATGCCGGCCGAGCTGCTGGCCGACCTGAAGGGCAACTGCGCGGTCGCGCGCGGCGCGATGGACAAGGACTACGCCGACCGTTCGATGTTGGCGCTGTTCGAGATGCCGGACGCGATCGCGATGGCCGGTCTGTTGATGATGACGCCCGAAGACGTCGTCGCCAAGCGTCGGGAAGGGAGCGAGCTCGAGGGCGAGGACGTCGAGGCGTTCGGCGAACTGGGCAACGTGCTGTTCAGCGGCTTCTCCAACGTGCTGCGCGAGAAGATCCAGAACTGCGACGTGCGCATGCACGACCACGGCAAGGTCGAGCCCAACAAGGACGAGGACGGCCTGCTCGGGGACGCGCGCCTGGTGGTCTGCAGCTTCGAGATGAAGGTCGGCGACTACCCACCGTCGACCGGCAGGATCGCGATCGACTTCGAGACCGCCGAGAAATGGAACGGCGGTCCGATCGAACTGTCCGAAGATGCCGGCGGCAGCCCGCCGGCCCCGGACGACGCCGCGCTCGCCCACGGCGACGACGACGGGCTGACCACCATCCCGAAGGCGCCGATCCGCGGCACGCTGGCCGCCTTCCTCGTCCTCGGCGATGTCTACCGCCTGCTGCGTCGCAGTTGCCGCCGCGTCGGCCTCGAACTGAACCGGCACGGCCGCGGCGAGATCCCCAACCCCGCCGCGCACCGCCACCAGATCGTGCTGATGGACGTGCCGCCCGGTGAGGATCGACGCTTCGACTGGTGCCGCCGCCTGAAGGAACTCTCCGAAACCACCAAGGTGGTAGTGCTGATCCACCACCCCTCGCGCCAGCGCGTCACCCAGGCCTTCCTGTCGAAGGCCGATGCCATCCTCGGCTACCCCTGCGAGGAACAGCACCTGTCGCAGAAGCTCGAGGCGCTGGTCGCGGACCTCGGGCCCGCGAGCGAGCCAGCGCCGACGCCTGCCGCGGAGCCGACGTCCGGCGACACCGCGCCCGAAGACAAGGACGAGGACAACTGAAGGCCGCGGACTCAGCTCGCCTCGTCGGCGTCGCCTCGCTGGGACAGAGCCGCACGCGTGCGCTGTGCCGATTCGACGATCATGCGCAGGGCATCGGCAAACGCCTGCTGGGTGCCGATGGTGTTGGCGACCTCGGTCTGCACCTCGATCGTCGCGAGCAGGTTGTTGACGCGATGCAGGATCTCCTCGATGCGCTGGCGGTCGTGCACGTCGGCAACCTACCGGTCGCCGCCGGAACTGTCGTCGAACTGGACGACGGAATGTGCAGGCACGCGGCAGTTCATAGTGTCATCTCCGAAGCAAACCACCAGATGTTGTAGCTGAGCGCTTGGCACGCGCGGTGCTTTCTGGGGGGCGTGAGGCTCTCCATGAAGTCGACCCCCAAGTGGCTGTTGATCCCCCCCGTCGTCGCGGCGCTGCTCGTGCTGGGCCCGCTCGCGATGAGCGCCGGCGCGTCCACCCAAACCACGACCGAGCCGGCTCGGGCGACGACGCCCTCGCGTGGTGACGAAGCCGCCAACCGCGTCGCCGGCTCGCTGGTGCCGAAGACCCCCGACATGTGGAAGATGAGCAGCGCGCTGGTCGGCGTGCTGCTCCTCGGCGCCGGGGGCATCGTGGTGCTGAAGAAGCTGCGGTCCGGAGTCAGCCCGATCGGCAACACGGCGCTCGCGACGCTGCGTCAGACGGTGCGCCTGTCGACGAAGCAGGCCCTGCACGCGATCGAGTTCGACGACCGCATCCTGCTGGTCGGCGAGGGCGAAAAGGGCCTGACCCTGATCGACCGCGGCAGCCTGCCGGACGCGGCCAGCGATGAAGCAGCCGTGCTCGCGCGCCAGGGTGTCGACGTCGTCGCCGACGACGACCTCGACGACGAGGCGGGCGGCGCGGTGCCGAAGAACCTGGTGATCCCGCGCCCCGATCGCGCACCGCAACGCCCGGCACGGCCGACCAGCTCGCCGGCCGCGCCGAGCAAGGCCGACAAGGCGATCGCGACCCTCAACGACTTCCGCCGGCTGCTGCAGAAGGCGGGCCGCTGATGACCTTGTTGGCCCACTCGCTGCGCGCGCTGCTGATCGTCCTGCTGACGATCGCGGCACCGCTGCGGGCGCAGGATCCGCCGGCCGCCGACCCGGACGCGACCAGCAGCCAGAACGCGGGCGACAGCGATCCGCAGGACGCACCGAACGCCCAGTCCGCAGGGAGCGCGCCGGGCGGCCAGGTCGGACCGGGCATCACGCTGGCGATCAACGCCGGCGGCGGCAAGCAGAAGCTCGGCACCGCGCTCGAGATCGTGCTGCTGATGACCCTGCTGGCGCTCGCGCCGGCCTTGGTCATGACGATGACGTCGTTCACGCGCATCGTCGTGGTGCTGTCGTTCCTGAAGCGCGCGATGTCGATGCAGGACCTGCCGCCGGCGATGATCACCACCGGCTTCGCGCTGTTCATGACCATCTTCATCATGAAGCCGGTCGTCAGCGACATCTACGAACAGGCCTACGTACCCTACACCGAGGACAAGCTGAGCTGGCAGGAGGCCGGCGGCATCGCCGCCGACCGCATGAACCGCTTCATGCTGGCGCAGACGCGCGAAGCCGACGTCGCGCTGATTCTCGAACTCAGCCGCACGCCGATGCCGGACGACGCTCTCGACACGCCGATCCACGTCACGGTGCCGGCATTCGTGCTGTCGGAGATCAAGACAGCCTTCCAGATGGGCTTCGTGCTGTTCCTGCCGTTCGTCGTCATCGACCTGGTGATCAGCTCGATCCTGGTCTCGATGGGCATGTTCAGCCTGCCCCCGGTGGTCGTATCCACACCGCTGAAGCTGTTGCTGTTCATCCTGGTCGGCGGCTGGGACCTGGTCGTCATGTCGCTCGCCGAGAGTTTCACCGCCGCACCCTGAAGCACGAGGACCACCCATGGGACACGAAACCCTGCTCGATCTCGCCAAGTCGACACTGATGACGGCGTTGATGATCTGCGCGCCAGCGCTGCTCACCGGCATGTGCGTCGGTCTGCTCATCAGCCTGTTCCAGACGGTCACGTCCCTGCAGGAACAGACGCTGACGATCGTGCCGAAGATGCTCGCCGTCGTCACCGTGCTGGTGCTGCTGATGCCGTGGATCCTGGCCACGCTGCAGGAGTACACGGCCGCGCTGTTCTCCAACCTCGCTGCCTTCGGCCACAGCGGCTGACGCAAGACGCAATGGAATACCTGCTGGCCGAAGGCTTCGTGACGTCGCTGCTCCTGCACATCGTGCGGGTCGGGGCGTTCGTGGCCGTATTGCCGCTGTTCGGCCGGCAGACCGACTCGCGGATGCTGCGACTGGTGCTGTCGACCGCACTCGGTGTGATCTTCTGGTGGGTCGGCGACCAACGCATCGACACGCCGACGATGCTGCTCGAACTCGGCGTCATGGCGGTGCGTGAAGCCGTCATCGGCTTGGCTCTCGGTTTCGCGCTGTCGACGATGACGTCGATGCTGGTCTCCGCGGGCGAGTTCATCAGCTCCGAGATGGGCTTCTCATTGGCGCGCACGATCAACCCCGAGACCGGCGTCAACGGCACCGTCGTGTCGCAGTTGCTGCAGGTGCTCGGCTTCCTGCTGATCCTGCAACTGAACCTGCACCACGAGGCGCTGCGCGTCATGGAGCAGACGTTCGTCGCCTGCCCGGTCGGCCAGCCGTTCGACATCGCGCCGATCTGGGACGGCATCCTCGCGCTCGTCGCCGGCAGCGTGGAGATCGCGCTGCAATACTCGTTTCCGATCCTCGGCACGATGATGCTGATCTCGGTGGGTCTGGTGCTGCTCGGCCGCGCCGTGCCGGCGATCAACCTGATGGAGTTCGCGTTCGCATTGCGCATCGTGATCGCGCTCGGCGCGCTGGCGCTGTTCGTCGTCGAAGGCGCGCC
>DRKG01000552.1 GCA_011051855.1 bacterium
AACCAAGCCATCCGGGGTCACCGCCGTACCGATCTGTTCGCGCACCGATGGCGTGATCGCCACCGACAGCAGGCCATCCTCGCCGATCAGCGGGCGCACCTGCAGCAACACGCCCGATTCGGCGAACTCGACCGAAAACTGCGTCTGTGCGACCCCCTGCGTCGTGAACACATCACGCACGATGTAGGGGATCTGATCGGTCACCGAGATCATCGCCGGCTGGTTGTTCAGCGTCGACACGCGCGGGCTCGACAGTACGCGCACCTGCCCCTGCTGCTCCAGCGCATCGACGAACACGGAGAAATCGTTGTTGCTGAGCAGTCCGAAGGTCAGCGCCGTACCGCCGGACGCGGCCGTCTGCGACACGATCCCACCGCCGGACGCGAGCCCGGTGTTGCTGGTGGCGAAGATGTCCGGCAGCAGCGACCAGTTGACCCCCAGGCTGAACTCGTCGGAGAGGCGGACCTCGAGCACACGCGCTTCGAGTGACACCTGCCGGTTGGCGCGTCTCATCGTCGTTCCGACGACCTCGCGCACGCGGCGGACAGCACTCGGGCGCGCCTCGACGTGGATCGCCGAAGCCGTGCGGTTGACGACGAACGTGCCACCTTCTCCGAGCAGTGTCGGCAGGCTGGATTCGACCTCGCTCCAGAAGCTCGAACCACCACCAGCAGCGACGCTGCCAACGCCGCCGCCAGCCCCACCACCAGTGCCGCCT
This sequence comes from bacterium, assembly GCA_011051855.1. Lineage (GTDB taxonomy): Bacteria > Planctomycetota > UBA1135 > UBA1135 > UBA2386. The sequence goes on from DRKG01000552.1 coordinate 719, forward strand.
GAAGACGAGCGGCCGCCGCCGCCGTTGTTCCCGAAGGATCCGCCGCCGAACGACGAATCGATCAGGTCGACGGGAATCGTATCCTGCACGGTGTCGCGGACGTGCAGGAACGCTCCGTCCCACTCGTAGGCCAAGTCGAGGCTTTCCAGCAGCGCTTCGAAGGCCTCCTCGACGGTCGAGCGCTTGATGTCGAACGTGCAGTTCACCGTCTGCACGTCGGGCTCGATCACCAGATTGATGTCGGAGTCCCTGAACAGCGCGAGCAGCACATCGCTGAGCGGTGTCGCCCGCGCCTGCAGAGCCTCCATCGGACGACCAACCGGCTGCCGTTCACGCGCGAGCTCGGGCAGCGGCACGACCAACATCGGCTGGAACGCGGGTGCGGACGCACCGTCCTCGTGGTCGAGACGCGGCGGCGAGGCGTCGTCGCTCGTGTAGGCACAAGCAGACACAACGACCGCAGCACCGATGGCCACCATGGTTCGCAAACTCATCATCCGTTCTCCTCCGACAGTCGTGGTTCCTCTTCCACGTCGATCTCATTCACGCTGGCGCCATCGTTCTCCTCGGCGGCCTGCTCGGCACGACGACGACGCTCGGCGCGGAACTCCCGCGGCGCGACGTCGTCGAGGTCATAGGTGAGTTCCCGCCCGTGCCAGTCGAGGCGCAACTGCCCCGGCTCGATCGCAACCACACGGCCTCCGGCGATCTCGTCGCCGACACCGACGACGGCCCCCCCGAACACGGCGCGCCGCGAGCGGTCGCTGACCATGACCACCCCGAGCCGCTGCAGAGGAGGATCTTCGCCGACCCAAACCGATGCACTGCCGTGCGCCGTCTCCCCGAGCGGCGCCGCGTTGACATCGGGCCCCGCAAGCACCGAGAAGGCCAGCCGCACAGGTTCCGAGTCGTCGAACGAGCCGTAGACCGCCAAGAGATCGCTCCACTCGGCCTCTTGCGCATCCATCGTGACCTCGTCCTCTACCCCCAGCCCCTCGGGAGCCGCGGGCACACTCCCGGTGTCCGGCACACCTCGCGGCTGCCCACCGAGCATGGGCAGCAAGCGCCACACAGCAATGCCGCCACAGAACAACAGTATGGCGAGGGCCTTGACCGGCCCGAGGCCCTTCTTCTTGGCCCTACCGCGGCGTGATTTCATTGACGCTCTCCACATTGATAGGTCGCGAGTCCGACCTCGAAAGCCACCTCACCGGCGTCTGCCGGCACGACACGCCCCGTCTCGACGACCAGCAGCCGCTCGCTCTTCTCGATCGCCGCGAGGAACCTGCACACCTGCGTGGGCCGCCCGCGGCCACTGACCACATACGATTGCTTGCCTTTGTCCGAGGTCTTGAGCGCCTGCTGACTATCGATGGTGATGCCTGCATCCGAGCCGAGGCGATTCAGGTCTCGGAGAGTGCCGACGACATCCGGCTCGGCCAACAGGCGATACGGGCAGGCCTCGCTGTCTCCGGGCGCTGAGTCTCTGTCATCCGACGCCCTCGCCAGCTCCCTGACAGCCGATTGCAGGTTCGCGCGTGACGCTTCCAACTCATCCGCCGCGTAGCGTCTCGCAACGACAGTCACGCCAGCCATTCCGGAGACACCGAAGGCGATGAACCCGCAACATGCAACGACGAGCTTATGCCCCTTCAGCTTCATCGCTTCCTCCACGTCAGGCTGAGTTTGAACCGCAACCGGTCCCGCATACCTGGAACCTCTTCGACCTCTTCCTGCAGGCTCTCCACATAGGGAAGGCGCCTCAAGCGGCCCGAAAACGATGACATCGCCGCCAGCACACCATCCCGATCGCCTCCATCGACCTGCCCCGCAACGACCACGGGCCCCTGGCTGGCGAAGCGGACCTCCGCGATATGTATGAACGGGGTCGCTGCATTGCTGACATCCGCGATCAAACGACTGACCGGACGCCGCATCCGCAGCGCTTCCTCGAGCATCGGCTCGACCGTCGAGGCCGCTGCATCCATATCCGCCATGCGCAGGTCCGCGAGCTGCTGTGAAAGTGCATCGACTTCGTCCTGCACGGCCAGCCGCTGCTTCCGGATCTCCAACCAGGTGCTGCCTTCGTCGAATGCCCAGTAGCCTGCTCCGACCGCGATCACGGTCGAGGCCGCCATCGCCAGCATGCCGCCCGTCCCGATCGGCATGCGCAGCTTTGGTGTCTGCGACAGCGATCCGGGAGCTCGGCCAGCACAAACACGATCCAACAGCCATGCCGCACCGAGACTCGGGCTCGCTTGGCCATCCGCGACGATCACCGGGCTCTCCGCTCGTGCTACGGTGGTCTTGTCGTCTCCGGCCAGCATGGCCAACGATTCCTCTTCGATACCGACACGCAGTCCGACCAGCAGCCGCTCGGGAGCCTCCTGCCCACTATCGCGCAGCCAGTCAAACGTGCGCGGCATCTCCATCGCGAGCTGCGTCATCAGCATGCTCGGATTCGGCTCGCTCGCCGTCCCCACCATGAACCGGCGAACACGCACGGGCGTGCCATCCGTGCTCAGCACGAATCGCGCCCGATTGCCGTTGCACTCGAGCACGGCCGTCGACTCTCCGGCTGACGATGCTGCGGCAGCAGCAAGGTTCTCTTCCACCGTGTGCACTCCGAGCACACGCACGCCGCAGGTCTCGAACGCCGCCGCTATCGGTTCCCAGGTCGCGCGCGGTAGAGCACTCGTCGCCAGCACACATCGCCCGCCACGCAGGCGCCGAACGATGCGGCTCGCCAGCAGCAGATCGGCCGGCGACTGCAGGTTCGCGAGGCGCGCTGCTTCCCGGCCGACGAACTGGACCGCATCGGAGGACGTCATCGCTGGAACGGTGCTCAGGAAGTGAACCGAACGTCGGTCGCCGACGATCACGTGCACACCGCGGACGTCTTTCCACACATCGCCGCCGAGGGCCCGCAATGCGCTGACAACGACCTCGCGCTTCATCGACGGCAGTGGCATGCGGATCGTGCGCACCACGCGGGTGCTATTCCCGTCGCGCTCGCCTACCGCAACGTTGAGCCCGCCCTCCTCCATCTCGATGACCGCATGCTTCTTCATGGCGTTCCTCAGATCGTGATGTCGTCCCCGGTGCCGAAAACACCGTCGGCTCCGGCACTGGTCAACGTGTGCGTCGCCGCGGTCCATTGCATCTGGTTGCCCCAACCGTCGTTGTCAAAGCTCGCACCGAGACCGATGCTGGCGCGCACGACAGGCCACGAGCCGGCGACCGAACCGCCGGCCTCGATGTGCTCTGCCAGCAGTTCGACGATCCAGCGTAGGCGCATCCAGGTCTTGCGCGTGCCGGGCACTGCCGCGTGAATCCGCACGATGAGTTCCTCGTTGCTGGCGCCATCGTCGACACCGTTCTCGCCGACGCTGTAGACGGTCGCAATGCCGCCAGAAACCGAGAACACGTACGGTTGGTTGCGGAACGCATCCCCGGTGGCGGTATTCATGGGGCCGGGTTGCAGATAGACGCCGAGGAAATCGCTGTCTGTCAACCCGGACGGGAACGACGCCTTGTCGAACCAATAGGCATCCAGAGCATCGGCGATGTCGGCAAGCTCGCTGCTCGCCTCGGCGCGACGATCCGCCTGCACGACGGCCCCGGCCAGCGGCACGGCGGTGCCGAGCAAGAGCCCCATCACACCGAGCACGATGATCACTTCGAGCAACGTGAAACCCTGTTGCCGTTCACATGTCATCATCGCTGCCCTCCACACGGTCCGCTCCGATCGCACGCCAACCGAGTACATCATCCCGCTGCAGGGCGGCGCCCGCGCCATCGCGCGCCCGCGAATCCTGCATCCCGAGGCGACTCATCAGGCCACCGGCGCCGGTCAGTGATCCGGGGAGCGCAGGCAAGCCGTGTGCCGTCACCAGCGCGTCGATGGTCGCGGCGGTCGTGGCCATCGCACTCTGCAGACTCGCCCGCGTCGGCTCGTCGGCGGTCAGCCACTGCCGTCGCGCAGCCGCATGCTCCCGCATCGCGGTCGCCATCCGCACCTCGTCGGATGCCGTCATCGCGCCACCGACCCGGAACTCGCTGCGCGCCAGCACCGCCCGCAGCAACCGCAGACGCAAACGTTGGCGCACCCGTAGCCGGGTTTCCGTCGGAACGTCGAAGACGACGTCGTCACTGTTGTCGAGCACGCCATCCTGGCCGCAACTGCGCACCTGCGCACCCGCTGCGCCCACCCGGTAGGCGAGTTCCCGACCGGATCCGAACGGATCGCGCCGCCAGGCGCCGTCGATGTCCAGCCCGGCATCCTGCGCAAGCGCATCGAGGTTCCCCGAGAACGCGCCGTTGCGGCGGAACGCGACCCGCGCCGCCTCGGCGGTCGTCGCAAGGTGTTGGTCCGCGCGCTGCTGCCGATCGCGCGTAGGCGGCACCAACGCCTGCACCGCCAGGAGAATCCCGAAGGATGCCGAGCCGACGATGCCGAGCATCACGATCAGGGCAAAGCCGGCTTCCGGCCGCTGACGACGACCGGTCACCGCCCCACTCCCTTCATCGCGGAATAGATGGTCATCACGACCAACACGGCAACTCCACCGACGACGATGCCGAGCAGCACCGTGACGATCGGCTCCAGCAATCCAAGAGCCTTCTTGACCGCATCCTTGACCTCGCGGTCGTAGAGACGGCCGAGGCGTTCGAACGTGATCGGCAGCCGGCCGGCTTCCTCACCGACCTTGACCATGCTCATGGCGACCGGCGGGAGCACCTCTTCCGCCTCCAGTGCCTCGCCGAGGCGGGCACCCGAGATGATGCGGTCGCGGGCATCTTCGATGCGGGCGCGCAGGTCGGGAAGTGATACCGAAGCTGCGCCGAGTTGCAGCGCGTTGGTCATCGTCAAGCCCGAGTTGAGCAACACGCTGAAGGTGCGCGCGAACTGTGCGATCGCTAGCGTCTTGACGACGTTGCTGGCCACCGGCAGCCGGCCGAGCAGGCCCATCACCATCGCCTGGAAGGCGGCGGTCCGCAGCGCGACAAAGAACGCGATGCCCGCCATGACCGACCCGGCGATGATCCACAGCACGTTGGCGGCAACGACATCCGAGGCCGCGATCAAGTAGCGACTCGCCGCCGGCAGTTCGTTGCCGATCTTGCTGATCACCTCGCCGAGGCGCGGGATCACGAACGACAACATGAACAGCACCATCCCGTAGCCGGCGAGACCGACCACCATCGGATAGATCATCGCCTGGCGCACGGTTCCGGCAATCTCGAGCCTCCACTCGAGGAAGCCGGCCATCGACTGCAGCACTTGCGGCAGACTGCCGGACTGCTCGCCAGCGCGCACCAGCGCACAGTAGATGCTCGGGAAGGCCCGCGGATGCTGTTCGAGGGCTTCGGACAACATCTCGCCGGCGGCGACGCGGCCACCGAGATCCGCAAGCATTCCCGCAACCCGTTCGTCGTCTTCCTGTTCCGCGATCGCCGCGAACGTATTCAAGAGCGGCACGCCTGCATCGAGGGCCTCGTAGAGGGCCTGCGTCAGCAGCAGCAGGCGGCGCGGAGGCAGCGCGCAGTCGCCGGCCGTTTCCTCGCCGGTATCCAGCGGTACGGCGTGCACCAGAATGCGCCCCTCGTCCCGCAGGGCCGCATGCAGAGCCTGCTCGTCCGGGGCCTCGAGCACCAGGGAGCTCCGAGAGCCGTCCGCATCGAGAATCGTCGACTGGTAGCGCATCGCGGGGGGGCGGCCTGAACTGAAGGTTTCCGGGGGGAGCGGGCGGGGGAGTCACCCCCTCCTGCTGGCTCCTCCGACCAACGCCGACTAGCGCTGGTAGAGGAGCATGCCGATATCGTCGCCGGCGAGCTCATCCGTCGGCCGCGCTCGGTAGTCCGTGTCGAACCGACCGTTGGGACCTGCCGACACGACCCACGTACGCCGATAGTTGGTCGCGTCGGTCCGATACGTGGACAAGATGTTGACGACGTAGGGCCGCCCCCACGGATCCACCGGGGTGCTACCTGCGAAGTACGGGCCCCGCCAGCGCATGTTCCCGGTCGAAGCGTAGGCACCACCGCCGCCGCCCTGCGGATCATTCACCAGCAGATGGTTGTCCAACCGATCCCCGCGCGCCTTGTTTCGCGCCCACCGCGACCACGCGTGGTTGCTGGTCCACGGGTTCGACGAGACCTGTGGGCCGGAGTAGAGGCAGTAGAGGTAGTTGTTCCTACCCGACCCGTTGCGAGACGGGTAGGTGCCTACGTCCTTGTAGAGCTGGCTGATCGCAGCGAGCAACACCTTGCACTCGGATTCGGCGCGAGCGCGGCGGCCGTCTTCCATGTAGCTGCTGAGCATCGGTACGGCGATGCCCGTGAGCAGCAGCACGACCGACAGCACGACGATGACCTCGACGAGAGTGAAGCCGCCCTGAGAGCGGCCCCGAGGACAGTCCTTGGACCTGATCATGCCGCGGCCATCGTCCGCCGAAAAACCCGACCTTTAGCGTTTCCCGCCTATTCCGCGTCGGCAGGTCGCATTCACCCGACGGTGGCCGGATGCCGATACGTGTACATGCCTCGATCTGATCCCGACCAGCTCGCAGCGCCCTCGAGCATCGAGGAGGACCGGGCCTTCCTGGAGAGCGCCCTGCGCGACTACGACGGCAGTGAAGCCGCGGCGATCGAAGACCTCGTTGCGAAGGGGCTGATTACTCTCGACCGCGCCTATCGGGCCTGGGCCGAACTCCTCGGCCTCGAGTTCCACTCTCTCGACGAGCGCTCCCTCGACCACCGACTTCGCCATCGCCTACCGCTCGACCTCGCGATGCGCCACCAGGCAGTCGCGGTCGGCGAGGCGGACGGCATCCTGTCGGTCGCGCTCAAGAATCCATTCGACCTGCTGGCGGTAGACGAGATCCAGGAAGTCACCGGCATGTCGGTCGAGATCGTGCTGGCGACGCCGGAGGCGATCAACGCCGCCCTCGAACGCATCCAACGCGGCTCGTCGGGTATCGAGGCACTGATCCAACGGCTGATGAAGTCGGAGATCGACAGCAGCAGCGTCGATGCCGACCGGCTGCGCACGCTGGTCGGCGACGACGCCGTCGTGCAACTCGTCGACCACCTGATCGAGGAAGCGATGGGTGCGCGGGCGAGCGACATCCACATCGAGCCGCAGCGCGACGGCTTGCGGGTGCGCATTCGCGTCGACGGCAGCCTCGACACGCTCTACACGCTGCCTTCCGGTCTGCACCGCGCGGTCGTCGCCCGTATCAAGGTCGCTTCAGGGATGGACATCGGCGAGAACCGCAAACCCCAGGATGGCCGCATCGCCGTATCGGACAAGGTCGAACTGCGCGTTTCGGTCCTGCCGAGCGTGCTCGGCGAGAAAGCGGTCATGCGCGTGCTCGACCGCTCGGGGATCACGCTCGACCCGGCCAAGCTCGGCATGACCGCGCAGAACCTCTCGCTGTTCCGCCGCGGCTACACGTCCCCGAACGGCATCGTGCTGCTCACCGGCCCGACTGGATCGGGCAAGACGACCACGCTCTACACGGCGATGTCGGAGCTGAACCAGCCGGACACGAACCTCGTCAGCGTCGAGGATCCGGTCGAGTACGAACTCGCGGGCACCACGCAGGTGCAGGTCGACGTCAAGGCCGATCGCACCTTCGCCAACGCGCTGCGGGCCATCCTGCGCCAGGATCCCGACGTGGTCATGATCGGCGAGATCCGCGATACCGAGACCGCATCGATCGCGGTGCAGGCGGCGCTGACCGGCCACCTCGTGTTGAGCACGCTGCACACCAACGACGCGCTCTCGACCGTGCACCGGCTGTGCGACATGGGGATCGCCCCGTATCTGCTGGGGCCGGCACTGCGCTGCGTCGTCGGCCAACGGCTGGTGGCCAGGATCTGCGACCAGTGCGCCCAGCCGCACGTTCCGTCGGCAGCGGTGCTCGCCGAGTTCGACATCTCGAACCGCGACCAGGATGCCGTCACCGGCCTGCGCAAGGGTGCCGGGTGCCAGGCGTGCCGCGGCCGCGGCAAGCGGGGCCGCGTCGCGATCCACGAGGTGCTCTACGTCTCCCCCGAGCTCGCCAACCTGATCTCCCGCGGTGCCACCGAAGAAGAGCTGCAGCAGGTCGCCGATCGCGACGGCTACGTGCGACTGATGCAGGACGGTTTGGCGAAGGCCCAGCAGGGCCTGGTCATGCTCGAAGAAGTGCTGGCGATCGCGCGCGCCGAGTAGCCGCGGCCCCCAGCAGCACGGCTGTTGCCGACCTCACTTCGCCACGAAGTTGACCAGCTTGTTGGGCACGACGACCTCCTTGACCACGCGCTTGCCCGCCAGCCACTTCGCAGCCGCCGCACGCGCCGCCGCCAACACTTCGTCCTTCGGTGCGTTGTTGGCGACGCGGACGCGCGCGCGCACCTTGCCGAGCACCTGCACGGCGAGTTCGACCTCGTCGTCGACCAGCATCGCCTCGTCCCAGGTCGGCCACGGCGCGTAGCTGAGCGAACCCTCGCCACCCAACCGCTGCCACAGCTCCTCGCTCAGATGGGGCGCAAACGGGTTCAGTAGCTGCACGAACCGCAGCACCTGATCGCGCGACAGTTTGTCGATCGCCTTGGTCGCCTCGTTGACGAAGATCATCATCGCCGCAATCGCAGTGTTGAACGCCATGCGCTCGATGTCGCCGGTGACCTTGTGGATGGTGCGATGCAGTCGCTTCTCGATCTCGACGTCACCGGCGCGATCCGCCCGGAGCCACGCGTGCACCGTGCCCTTCTCGGCGAACTCGGGCACGCACAACCGCCACGCTCGCTGCAGAAAGCGGTGCACGCCGGGCACGTCCTTGGGGTTCCACGGCTTGGCGTCGGCGAGCGGCCCCATGTACATCTCGTACAGGCGCAGCGTATCGGCGCCGTACTCGCGCACGACGTCGTCGGGGTTGACGACGTTGCCGTAGCGCTTCGACATCTTGGTCACGGTCTGGGTCAGCTTCTCGCCGGTCTCGGCGTGCACGACGCCGTCGCCCTCGATCCTGGTCTGCGCGACCGGCACGATGGCGCCGCGGCTGTCCTGGTAGGCGAACGCCTGGATCATGCCCTGGTTGTAGAGCTTGTGGAACGGCTCGACGACGGACACGTGCCCGGCGTCGTGCAGCACCTTGGTCCAAAAGCGCGAATACAGCAGATGGCCGACCGCGTGTTCGGTTCCGCCGACGTAGAGGTCGACCGGTAGCCAGTAGTCGCTGGCCGCCTTGCTGCAGAACTCGTCTTGGTTGTGCGGATCACAAAAGCGCAGGAAGTACCAACTCGACCCGGCAGCACCCGGCATGGTGTTGATCTCCCGCTTCGCCGGCCGCCCCTGCCGATCGGTGGTCTCGACCCAATCGGTCGCGCGGATCAGCGGGGACTCCGGCTGGCCGCCCGGCTTGAAGTCCTGCATGTCCGGCAGGGTCACGGGCAGGTCTTCGTCGGCAACGAGTTCCACGCCATCGACGGTGTGCAACACCGGGAACGGCTCTCCCCAATAGCGCTGTCGACTGAACAGCCAGTCGCGCAGCTTGTAGGTGACCTTGGCCTCGCCGCGGCCCTCGGCGACCAGCCAATCGATGACGGTGCGTTTGGCATCCGCCTGCGTCATGCCGGCCAGTGCAATCCGGCCGTCGGGTGTGCGGCAGTGCTCCGCGTACGGCGCCTCGTCGGTGCAGCACTGCTCGCCCGCGGCAATGCGCGCATCCCGTTCCTTGTCCTCGGTGACGGGCGCGAAGATGCCGGGGATCGCGATGCCGAACTTGCGGGCGAACTCAAAATCGCGTTCGTCTCCGGCGGGGACGGCCATGATCGCGCCGGTGCCGTAGCTGACGATCACGTAGTCGGCGATCCAGATCGGGATGCGCCCCTTCGGGTCGCCCTCCGCAAACAGCGGATTGTGCGCATAGGCGCCGGTGAACACGCCGCTCTTGTCCTTGGCGAGGTCGGTGCGCTCGAGTTCGCTCTTCGCAGCCGCCGCCTTGACGTAGTCGGCGACCGCCTGCCGCTGCTCGCTCGTGGTGATCGCGTCCACCAGTTCGTGCTCCGGCGCCAGCACCATGAACGACGCACCGAACAACGTGTCGGGCCTGGTCGTGAACACCCGCAGCCGCGCGTCGTGGCCGTCGACGTCGAACTCGATCTCGGCACCTTCGCTGCGGCCGATCCACTCGCGTTGCATCGTCTTCAGCGACTCGGACCAATCGAGACCATCGAGGTCCTGCAGCAGTCGCTCGGCGTAGGCCGTGATCTTCAGCATCCACTGGCGCAACGGACGCCGCTCGCACGGATGGTCGCCGCGTTCGCTCCGGCCGTTGATGACCTCGTCGTTGGCCAGCACCGTGCCCAGCGCCTCGCACCACCACACCGGCGCGTCCGACTCGTAGGCCAGCCCTCGCTGGTGCAGCACCTTGAAGATCCACTGCGTCCACTTGAAGTAGTCCGGATCACAGGTGCCGAACTCCCGCTCCCAGTCGTACGAGAACCCGAGCGTCTGCAATTGCCGGCGGAACGTCTCGATGTTGCGCGCGGTCGCCTTCGCCGGGTGCGTGTTGGTCTGGATCGCATACTGTTCGGCCGGCAGCCCGAACGCGTCCCACCCCATCGGATGCAGCACGTTGTGCCCGGTCGCCCGCTTGTAGCGCGACACGATGTCGGTCGCCGTGTAACCCTCGGGGTGGCCGACGTGCAGGCCGGCCGCCGACGGATACGGGAACATGTCGAGCGCATAGAACTTCGGCTGCTCGGGGTCGAAGTCGGCGTCGCCGGGGTTCTTGGCGCGGAACACCTTGTTCTCGGCCCAGAACCGCTGCCACTTCGGCTCGATCGTGGCGGGGTCGTAGGTCTGCTTCTGCTCGGTCATGGCTCGTTCGGGCCGAGCAGTATGCCGGGGCCGGCCGGGCGGCGCATCCGCGAATCGCGAACGAGGCCGTCCGGGTGGCTTTCGCGCCGCAGCATCGCGACACTCGCCGCATGCGCTTCCCGAACGACACCGCCTTCCATCTGCGCATGGCCGCGCTGCTGGTCGCGTCACTGTTCCTGGAACACCTCGCCAACACGCGCTTGGAGCACTGGTCGGCACCGCAGATCGGGGTGGTCACGTTCGTGCTCGGGCTGACCTGGGTGGTGCTGTTCGCCGCCCACTACGGCAACGAGTTACAGCGCCGTATCCGCGTGCTCGAGGACAAACTCGAACGCACTTCCGAACTTGCCGAAATGCTCGCCGAGCAGACCAGGCAGCGCCGCGCACTACCGCCGATGTGAGACCCCCA
>DRKG01000553.1 GCA_011051855.1 bacterium
AGATGCCGCACCTGCCGGTCCCGGTCACTCGCCTGCGACAGGCACTCGGGCACCCGCTGCCGGGAGACCTGCCGGCGCTGCTGGCGCGCGCCGTCGCCGGTTCGGCTTCGCGGGTGTGAACGGTAGCGGTCGCTCTGGCCAACGCCCTGCCAACGATTCGGCGGACCGCTCGGTGGGTGGAGATCGCTGGCCATCGTAGCCCCGGCGACCTATGACCTTCCGCCGCTTTGCCCGACGCCGCCACCAGTCCCGCCGTCCCCGTCACGGCCCGCCGTGTGCTCACCCTCTGGTGGCCGCTCGCGGGCAGCTGGCTGCTGATGGGCGTCGAGATGCCGATGCTGACGGCGGCGATGACGCGCATGCCCGGGGGCGAACCCCACCTCGCGGCGATCGGCGCACTGGTCTATCCGCTCTCGATCCTGATCGAGGCGCCGATCATCATGTTGCTGGCCGCATCGACGGCGCTGGTCAAGGACCTGGCGACGCACGCGCGGCTACTGCGGTTCGCGCACCTGGCGTCGCTGGTGCTGACGGTCGTGCACGTCGCGGTCGCATTCACGCCGTTGTTCGACGTCGTGGCGCTCGACGTCATCGGTGTGCCACCGGAAATCGTCGAACCGGGCCGCGTCGGCATGATGCTGATGACGCCATGGACCTGGTCGATCGCTTACCGCCGGTTCCAGCAGGGCGTGCTGATCCGCTGCGGCCGCTCCGACCTCGTCGGCATCGGCACGATCGTGCGGCTGGTCGCGAACGTCTTGGTGCTGCTCGTCGGCCTCTCGGTCGGCACTTGGCCCGGCATCGTGGTCGCCGCGACGGCGGTCAGTTGCGGCGTGCTCGCCGAAGCCGCTTGGGCCGGCTGGTGCTTCCGCCGCACCGCCCGCCCGCGGCTGCCGCCAGGGACCGAGGAGCCACCGATCCGTTGGCGGGCGTTCGCGGCCTTCTACACGCCGCTCGCCTTCACGCCGATCCTCACGATCGTGATCCAGCCGATCGGGTCCTGGGCGATGAGCAAGATGCACGGCCCGCTACAGTCGCTGGCCGCGTGGCCCGCCGTCTACGGCATCGTGTTCTTGTCGCGCAGCGCGGGGTTCGCGTTCAACGAGGTCGTCGTCTCCCTCGCCGGCGAACCCGGCGGCGTGCGCGCCCTGCACCGCGTCGGCGTCGGCATCGCTGCGGTGACGACCAGCCTACTGGCACTGCTCGCCGTCACGCCGCTCGGCGGCATCTGGTTCGCGCACGTCAGCGGCCTCTCCGAAGAGCTGGCGACGCTCGCCTGCGCGTCGCTACCGTTCGCGCTGGCGATGCCCGTCTACTCGGTCGCCCAGAACTACCTGCAGGGCTTGATGGTGCACGACAAGCGCACCCGCCCGATCACCGAAGCGGTCGTGCTGTACCTGCTCGTCTGCACGCTGTGCCTGCTGGCGGGCGTGCGCTGGCTGCCAAACCTACCGGGCATCCAGGTCACGCTGATCGCCTTCACGGTCGCGGGACTCGCCCAGACCTTTTTCCTGTGGCGGAGCCGGCTCAGCTCCGCAGGTGGGAACGGTACCAGTCGATCGCGCGCTCGAGCCCATCGTCGAACGCGAACGCCGGCCGCCAGCCGAGTCGTCGGCGCGCCTTCGAGCAGTCGAGAAACTGGCGCCTGATCTCACCGCTGGCTTCGTTGCGCACATCCGGTTCGAGGTCGCTGCGACCGACCTTCTGCAAGACGCGGTCGACGACTTCGAGCACGGTCATCGGCTGCTCGGTGCCGAAGTTGAACGCCTCGCCGACGAGATCGAGTTCCTGCATGCGTTCGGCGAGCAGGAGGTAGGCGCCGACCGCGTCCTCGACGTAGAAGTAATCCCGCTCGAACAGGCCGTCGCTGCGCACGATCGGGCGTTCGCCCAGCAGCGCCGAACGCACGGTGCCGGGCACCAGGCGATTGAAGTTGAGGTCGCCGCCGCCGAACAGATTGCCGCAGCGGGTGACCGCGACCGGCACCCCGAAGGTCTCGTGGAAGCTCCTGGTGAGTAGTTCGGCGCAGGCCTTCGAGGCGTCGTATGGATAGGTGCCGAGCAGCGGCAGGTCCTCGGTGTAGGGCAGCGACTCATGTTCGCCGTAGGCCTTGTCACTCGACGCGACGACCACCCGCTGCACCAGCTTGTCGCTGACCCGGCAGGCTTCGAGCAGGTTCCAGGTGCCGCGGATGTTGGCGTCGAACGTCGACATCACCGACCGGTTGGCGGTGCCGACGATCGTCTGGGCTCCGAGATGGAAGACGGTGTCGACTTCGTACTCGTTGATCGCACGCAACACGGTGGCGTAGTCCTCGAGCGCGCCGTGCACCACCTGCACGCGGTCGACGTCTCCCGACGAACGCAGGAGGCTGCCGGGCACGTGGTCTCGGATCAGACAGGTGACGGTGGCCCCGCGCGCGAGCAGCGTCCGGCACATCCACGAACCGAGCAGCCCGGTGGCGCCGGTCACCAGCACGTTGCGTCGTTGCCAGAAGTCGGTCATTCGCGACTCACTCGCTCCAGGTCTTCCACGGGGCATCGCCGCGCGCCCACAGCTTGTTGAGGGCGAGCGCCTCCT
>DRKG01000554.1 GCA_011051855.1 bacterium
CGCTCTGCCCGAGCTGCAGGTTCTCGCGCAGGGTCCGTTCGAAGGCGGCAGCATCCTGGAGCAGCGCGGCGATCGGGCCCGAGCGCACGACCAGTTCGCCCCGGTCGGGTGCGTAGAGGCCGAGCAGCAGTTTGATCAACGTCGACTTGCCGCAGCCGTTGGCGCCTACGACGGCGATGCGTTCACCGGCCTGCACGTCGAGATCGAGGCCGTCGAAGACGGGGCGCGCCGCTCCCGGATACGCGAACACCAGCGCGCGCGCGCGAACGCTCGCGGGCTCGCGTTCTTTGGTTCTGATAACGGGCGTTGCGGCGGGGAGGTCCAGGAACTGCCGCAACGGGCGCAGGAACAGCCGGTGTTCGTGCACACCGGCGGCGGCGGCGAGCAGATCGCGCACCGCGTTCTGCGTGCGTTGCGCCGCCTGCGCGTGCAGCACCAGCCCGCCGAGGGTCATGACGCCGGCGAACGCGGCGAAGCTCAGGTAGACGTAGGCGCCGAACAGAGCTCCCGCGGCCAGGGCTGCGACCAGCAGCTCGTCGCGCGCGCGCTGTCGGGCGAGGACGAACAGGGAGCGGCGCAGCCGCTGGCGCAGCGCGCGCAGCCGTTCGGCCAGCGGTGTGGCGAGCGCCAGCACACGCACGTCCTTGGCGGTGGCGCGGCCGGTCAGGACCGCGCCGAGGTAGCCGACCTGCCGTTGCTCGACGACGTGGTCGCGGTGCCAAGCGAAGCGTTTGCCGGCGTGGCGGCGCCTGGCCCAAGCGGTCGGCACCGCGGCGAGGCCGACCAGGACCGGCAGCCACGGTTCGATCCGTGCCAGCACGAAGGCCATCAGGCCGAGCGAGCAGAACGCGACCAACAGCGCGGTCAGATCCTGGACCAGACGCACGGGCCGCTGGCCGGCCTCGCTGCCGGCGCGCTGCAGCAGGTCGTGGAAGCCGGGTTCGTCGAAGCGGCGCAGCGGCAGCCGCGCGGTGTGCCGTTCGAGCCGGGCGAGCGACAGGTCGCCGAGCCGCCGCCCGTGGTGTTCCTGCAGCAACGACAGGACGCTCTGCAGCACGGCGCCGAACAGCGCCGTGCCGGCCGCGAACCCGGTCGCCCAGAGCGCGCGCGCACCGGCCTGGTCGGCGGGGATGCGCTTGGCGACGCCTGCGGCCACGGCGTCGACCAGTTCCTTCATGGCCAAGAGGCCGATCAGCGGCAGCACGGCTTGCAGGACTGCCAGCGAGGCCAGCAGGAGCAGTGGTCGGTGTCCAGCAAGGCTCGCGATCGCAAAGGCTTCGGACCAGCGCACCGGCCGCCGGTCGGAGTCTTCGCGAGCGTGGCTCATGTTCTGATAAGATATGTTATGTAAAGCAGGGGAGGTCCCGGCGCAGGAAGACCGGTCAGTATGGATCCGGCCGCCGTCGGCGCGCATGCCGGCCGGGCGTCCAGACCATGGCGAAGAACGCGGTGAAGTCCGGCGACGCCATGCCGACGAGGTCCTCGCCGAAGCCGATCTCGATGCCGAGCGATGGCTCCGGTTGGTAGCGTCCGCCGACCCACAGGTAGACCTGTTCGCGGGACGCGACCGCTGGCCCGAGGCGGCGCAGCGTCGAGGTCTCGTACTCGACCTGGACCAGCGCGTGCAGGTCGCTGGCCAGCGGCAGCTCGGTGCCGACCGCGGCCGAGGTCACGTCGGCGAACGTCAATCCGAACGACTCGGCGCGCCCCGGCGTGCCGGCGAAGGTGTGGCCGAGTTGCCCGGTGAATCCGACGCCAGCGATGCGGTAGTCGAACGCGATGCCGAGACCGACGTCGACCGCGCCGTTGCCGTACCCGCGCTCGTCGTCCCCGGTCGGCAGTTCGATGCCGCCGCGCAGGACCACGCCGAGACGGCGCTCGCCGGGTTTCCGCAGTTGCCAGGTGAGCTGCACCGGCACGTCCAGCAACTCGGCACCGGCGCGTTCGACCGACCAGACGGTGTCGCTGCCGCGCTGTGCGTCGACGCGGAAGCGGTCGCGCTCGGTCGTGCTGCGGTTCTGGTCGGGAAAGCCGAACAACTCGTGGTAGTCGATCAGGAAGCCGTCGAGAAAGCCGCCGGAGGTGTGGGCGCCGGCGATCTGCACGCCGAGTTGCAGGCCGTGGCCGAGGCCGACGGCGAGGTCGAGCGCGCTGCGCAGGTACTCGCCGTCCATGTACCACGAGCTGCCCGGGCGCGAGCCGAACAGGAACAGGCTGGTGTAGGCGGCGTCGATGCGGGTGCGGGTCTGCCCGGGCGGCAACACCTCGGCAGAGGTGGGGTCGAGGTGCAGGACCGTCAGTTGCGCCGGGTGCTGGTTGCGCACCGCCAGCGGGCCTCGCAGATCGGGAGAGGCCACGCACGCGGCCAGCGCGAGCATCCCCACCTTGCTGGCCAGCCGCACCGTGCGCATCGCCGGCGCACGGTAGGCGCGCGGGCCCCGGAACTCCAGTGCCGGGACTCCCCCACGCCATCGCTCGTTCGGCGGTCGGGCCCAGGGCGATCGCGGGTGCGGCCTGTTCCGGCGCGCGGATCCGCTTACACTCCTTGCACCTTGCAGATGCAGCACCGCTGGACCGTTCTCCTCCTGGGCCCGATTGCGCTGGGCTTGTCCGCCTGTGCCGACGGTGGCACCAAGGACACGCCGCAGAGCCAGGTCGCGATCGCGGCCGAACACCACTTGTTCTCGCTGCGCAGCCTGCGCGGTTTCGGAACGTTCCCGGTGCCGGCCGACGCGGTCGAGACGCGCACGTGGAAGCTGAACCTGTTCGACGACAGCACCTACACGCTGACCACGTCGTCGGGTACCTCTGCGCCGGATCGCTACGCGCTCGAGAACGACGGCACGCTGTCGATCTACGTCGCCGGTTTCGGCAACGAGCCGTCGCAGATCTTCCTCGGCGGCTACAGCCTCGGCGCCGGCCAGGCGCAGCCGGACCTGTTCTTCACCGACCGCGTGTCCTCACCGAACAGCCAGCGCATCGGGCTGTTCTACGGCACGCGCGTGGTGCAGGGTCAAGTCGAGCTCGCCGGCGCCTGGCACGTGCTGTCGCTGCACGTGGTCTTCGACCAGACGATCCTGTCGCCGGAGAACGTCGGCCGCGGTGCGCACGGCGGCGTGTCGATCGCGACCGGAGCGCCGGGCGACGCGCGGGCGATTTCGGGCACCGGCATGCAGGGCACCAGCTCGCTGACCTTCTCGGGATCGATCCGGTACCTGCTCGACGCCCAGGGCAACGGTGACGGCACCGTCAACCTGTCGCTGGGCTACCAGCTCACCGGCCAGGCCGTGGACACGCGCGTCCTGCAGGCGGCGGCGTCCGAACGGGTGGTGTTCGCGCTCGACGAGAACAGCGGCGACGGCGAGGCGGGCCTGGTCACGCTGGTGCGCAAGTTCGACGCCCCGACCACGCCGGTCGACTCGGTGCGCGTGCCCGGTACGTTCCTGGTCGGCGGCCACACGCTGTTCATCAATCCGAGCAACTCCGGCTCCGACACGTTCGTCGGCGTGGTCACGCTGACCCCGCAGGGCGGCTTCCGGCTCGACGCGACCGGCAACAACGGCGCCGACTTCACCTACACCGGCAGCTACGCGCTCGCGGCCGACGGCGGCATGACGATCTCGATCGACGGCACCAACGAGACCTGGTTCGCGGCGATCGACACCAGCTACAACAGCTTTGCGCTGATCGACGACTTCGAGGAACTGCGGCCGAACAACATCCCCGAGCTCAACTTCGCCTTCGGGGTGCGCCGGCAGGAGAACTGAGGCGATCGCCGGCTGCGGGCTTTTCTGGCTCGATGGCTGGCAGCATGATCAGGCCGTGAGCGAGCCGGTGCTGTCCCTGGACCTGCCGTTCGTCCGGCGCGTGGCGAGCGGCAAGGTGCGCGAGATCTACGAGCTGGGCCAAGACCTGTTGCTGGTCGCGACGGACCGGATCTCGGCCTTCGACGTGGTCATGGCGGAGGGCATTCCCGGCAAGGGCCGGGTGCTCACCGAGACGACCGCCTTCTGGCTCGACAAGCTGCGCGACGTGGTGCCCAACCACCTGCTGTCGTGTGACGTCGACGCGTGGCCGGAGGTGCCGCCGGAGTTCCGCGAGCGGCTGCGCGGGCGCGCGATGCGCTGCCGGCGTTGCCAGCCGACGCGCGTCGAATGGGTCGTGCGCGGCTACCTGACCGGCTCGGGGTGGCTCGACTACCAGCGCACCGGGCAGATCAGCGGCGTGGCACTGCCGGCGGGGTTGCAGCACGCCAGCCGGTTCGAGGAACCGATCCTGACGCCGTCGACGAAGGCCGCGAGCGGCCACGACGAACCGATCTCGTTCGAGCGCTGCGTCGAGCTCGAAGGCGCCGAAGTCGCCCACCGGGCGCGCGAGGTCGCGCTCGAGCTGTATCGCCGCGGCAGCGAATACGCGCGTTCGCGCGGCATCGTGATCGCCGACACCAAGTTCGAGTTCGGGTTGTTCGACTCGGAACTGATGCTGATCGACGAGTGCCTGACGCCGGACTCGAGCCGGTTCTGGCCGGCCGAGGAGGTCGTGCCGGGCGGCAAGCCGACGTCGTTCGACAAGCAGTATCTGCGCGACTGGTTGTTGACGACTGGCTGGGACCGCACGCCCCCGCCGCCGCCGTTGCCGGTCGAGGTGGTGCGCAACACCGCCGCGACCTACGCCGAAATCCAGAGGCGACTCTCCGCATGAGCGACGCGCGTGCATTGCCGCCGACGATCCGGTGGGTCGGCGAGGTCGACGGGCATCTCGAACTGCTCGACCAGACGCGGCTGCCCCACCATCTCGAAGTGCTGCAGTTGCGCGACGTCGATGGCGTCATCGCCGCGATCCAGCGACTCAGCGTGCGCGGTGCGCCGGCGATCGGGGTCGCCGCCGCCTACGGACTGGTGCTCGGTATGCGCGACCGGCACCCACTGCCCGAGGCGTTCGTGGCGACGGTGCGCGAAGTCGCGACTCGCCTGTTTGCCGCCCGGCCGACCGCCGTCAATCTGCGCTGGGCGCTCGATCGCTGCGTCGGCGCGGTGCGCGACGAACCGACGTTGGCGCGCCTGTTCCACGAGGCCACCGCGATCCACGCCGACGAAGAGGCGATGTCGCGACGCATGGGCGAGCACGGCAAGGGGTTGATCCAGCCCGGTGCGACCGTGCTCACCCACTGCAACACCGGCCGGTTGGCGACCGCCGGCGACGGCACGGCGCTGTCGGTGATGTTCGCCGCCTGGCGCGACGGCGTGCGCTTCTCCGTGCTCGCCGACGAGACCCGGCCGCTGCTGCAGGGCGCGCGGCTGACGGCGCTCGAACTGGCGCGCGAGGGCATTCCGGTCGAGGTGCTCGCCGACGGTGCCGCGGCCGGTCTGATCGTCGGCGGCGAAGTCAACCTGGTGCTGGTCGGCGCCGACCGCATCGCCCGCAACGGCGACGTCGCCAACAAGGTCGGCACGCTCGGGCTGGCGCTCGCCTGCGCGGTCCGACACGTGCCGTTCTACGTGGTTGCGCCACTGTCGACGTTCGACGCCGCGACCCCCGACGGGCGCGCGATCCCGATCGAACAACGCGATGCCACCGAGATCACGGAGTTTCAGGGCCAGCGCATCGCCCCGCTCGGGGTCGCGGCGCGCAACCCGGCCTTCGACGTCACACCGGCGGCGTTGGTCAGCGGGATCGTCACCGATGTCGGCATCCTGCGGCCGCCGTTCGGGACCGCGATCAAGACGGCGCTCGCCGATGTCCGATGACCTTCGGGTCATGGCTACCGCGACCAGGAAGAAGGCCGGCAAAGCGAGCACGCGGCGGTCCAGCCGGAAGAAGGCGGCTGCGAAGAAACCGGCGCCAAGGAAGAAGTCGTCGGCGAAGAAGAAGGCGACCCCGGTGCAGGAACCCGAGCGTTCGGCGCCCGCAATGGCGGAGGTCGACGCCGACGTGCTCGAGTTCATCGCCGCGATCGACCAGTTCAAGCAGCAGCACGGCCGGCCGTTCCCGAGCTGGAGCGAAGTCCTGCTGATCGTGCGACAGCTCGGCTACCGGCGCGACTGACGACGGACTGCTACAGCGCGCCGGTGGCGATCATCGCCAGCAACAGGAGCCCGACCGCGATCCGGTACCAGGCGAACGGGCGGAAGTCGCGCCGTCGCACGAAGCGCAGGAACGGCCCCACCACCAGGATCGCGGCCACGAACGACACCGCCGTGCCCACCAACAGCGGGAGCAGCAACGGGCCGGTGAGGTGTTCCTTCACCTTGACCAGCTTGTAGAGCGAGGCGCCGTACAGGATCGGCAGCCCGACCAGGAACGAGAACTCGGCGGCGGCCGGGCGCGACAGGCCGAGTAGCAGAGCGCCGCCGATGGTGGCGCCCGAGCGACTCGTGCCCGGAATCAGGGCGAGGCACTGCCAGCAGCCGATCCACAGCGCGGTGCGGTAACCCATCGCTGGCAGGCCGGCGATGTGCTGCTTGCGGCCGCGCAACCAGCGTTCGAGGAGCAGCAGCAGCACGCCGCCGATGACCAGCGTCGTCGCCACCACCCTCGGTGAGAACAGGTGTGCGTCGATCCAGTCTTCGCAGGTGAGCCCGAGGACCGCCGCCGGTAACGCCGCGACCGCGATCTGCAGCAGCAGGTTCGGTCGGTCGCGTTCGGGGCGCAGCACGGCCTTCAGCGCGGCCAGCAGGTCGCGCCAGTAGAGCGCCAGGATGGCGGAGATCGCGCCGAGCTGGATGGCCACCGCGAAGGCGTTCTCGGCGGCACCCTCGCCACAGCCGAGCAGGCGCTGGACGACGATCAGGTGGCCGGTGCTCGATACCGGCAGAAACTCGGTGAGACCCTCGACGATGCCCAGCACGACCGCATCGAGCCAATCGAGGGCCGGCGCTGCGGCCGGACCTTGCACCGCCGGGATCACAGCACCTTGGTCGGCGCGACGAACGGCAGGTCGAACGCCGCCGCGACGGCCTCGTGCGTGCACTGGCCGGCGAGCACGTTGGCGGCGGTGCCGAGCACCTCGTCGGCGGCCGCCGCCGCGGCGCCCATGCCGGCGAGCTTGCGCACCCACGGACTGGTGGCGTTGGTCAGGCCGAAGGTCGACGTGCGCGGCACGGCGCCCGGCATGTTGGCGACGCAGTAGTGCAGCACGCCGTCGATCACATAGGTCGGATCGGCGTGGGTCGTCGGGCGACAGGTTTCGATGCAGCCGCCCTGGTCGACGGCGACGTCGACCACCACCGCGCCGTCCTTCATCGGGGCGAGGTCCTCGCGACGGATCAGGCGCGGTGCGCGGGCGCCCTGCACCAACACCGCACCGATCACCAGATCGGCCTGCACGATCTGTTCGCGAATCGCGATCGGCGAGCTGTGCAGGGTCTGCACGTTCGCCGGCATCACGTCGCTGAGGTAGCGCAGCCGATCGAGGTCGATGTCGAGTAGGCGCACGTCGGCGCCGAGTCCCGCGGCCATCTTGGCGGCGTTGGTGCCGACGACCCCCCCGCCGAGGATCACCACGGTGGCGTTGTCGACGCCGGGGATGCCGCCCATCAACATGCCGCGGCCGCCCATGTGCTTCTCGAGGCAGACCGCGCCGACCTGTACCGCCATGCGGCCCGCGACCTCGCTCATCGGCGTCAACAGCGGAAGCGAGTTGCGGTATACCAGCGTTTCGTAAGCAAAGCAGTGGGCCCCCGAACGCAGCATCGCATCGGTCAGCTCGCGGCTGGCGGCGAAGTGGAAGTAGGTGAACAGGATCTGGTTCTCGCGGATCCGTTCGTACTCGGCGGGCAGCGGCTCCTTGACCTTGACGATCATTTCGGCGCGCCCGTAGACGTCGTCGGCCGTTCCGACGATCTCGGCACCGGCGGCGCGGAACTCGTCGTCGGTGATGCCGGCTCCGCGGCCACCACCCTGTTCGACCAGCACTTCGTGGCCGGCCGTGACCAGATCCATCACCATTGCCGGTACGGCGCCGATGCGGTTCTCCTGCGGTTTGATCTCAGTGGGGACGCCGATGATCATCGAATGAACTCCTGAATCGCGTGCAAAACGGGCGCAGCACCATAGCGACGTTCGCCGGTGACTGCGAGCGCGATCATCCGACCGCGTCGCGCAGCCGTTGTTCGAGCAGAATGCGTTCGCCCGCCGGCAGGCCGGGCAGGAGCGCGAACGTCACCTGCAGCGCTCCGGGGGCGGGTTCGACGACCGGAGCAGGTTGTGCCAACACGCGCGGGTCGGCGGCGAGCAGGTCCTCGATGCGATGCTGGCAGGCGGTGTCGTCGGCCGCGGGCAGACGGCAGGTGATCGACTCGGGGGGCGCCGAGGGGCGGGTCGCGGGCTCGACCGGCGCGGGCGGTTCGACGAACAACTCGTCGACGGCGAAGACCTCGGGCGGGTCCGGCGCGACCTCGAGTTCGTCCTCGCTTCCCGCCGGGCCCGACTGGCGCAGGCGGCCGACGGCTTCGCCGAGCAGGGCGGCGGCGGTCCACAACTCTTCGACTTCCGGTTCCGGGCTGCCGGCCTCCCCCACCGGCGGCGGCACCGGCGGCGATGCCGGTGGCCGGGGAGGTGGTTGCGCCGCCGGTGCTGCCTGCATCTCCTGCGCGAGGGCGACCGGGGCCGCTTGCTGCCGCGACCGCAGCAGCAACAATCCGGACACGACGCTGACTCCGGCGAGCAGGTACCACGGCCAGCGCGGGGCGATGCCACCCCGCTGCACTTCGGGGGCGGCAGCCTGCCGGTCGTCCTCGCCGGATTCCGGCGGGCCCTGGCCGTTGGCTTCGGTCGGGGCCGTGCCGGTCGTCGACTGGGTGGGCGGCTCTCGTGCGCCGCTCGGCGCCGGCTGCTCGACCTTCTGCAGGAAGCGGTCGAGCTGGTCGGCGGTGTGCTGCAGCGCCTCACCGATCATCTTCTCGACGTCGCGGTGGCGCGCATCCTGCTCGGCGATCTGCTGCTCGAGTGCCGCCAGGCGTCGTGCCAGGGCCTCGCCTGCCTGCGCGGACTTGTCCTGCAGGGAGCCGACCAACAGTTGCGACCACTGCCGTAGTTCGCGCGCCAGCGTCGCCTGCTGCGTCGCCAGTTCGCGCTGCCGTTCGTCGAGTCGTTGGACCACGTCCGCGAGCGTCTGCACCGCCGAGGACAGCGGCGTGGCGATCCCTTCGGTTGCCGCCGCCTGGCGCGTGCGCGCCAAACGGTCGGCGCGCAGTTCGCTCGCCAGTTCGAGCAAGCCGTCGTCGGCGCGGCGTTCGCAGCCGGCGACCAGCAACGCGCACAGCACGCCCGCAAACGTTCGCGCGGCCATCAAGAATCGCCCTCCGTGCGCAGCTCGTCGCCGTGCCAGACGAGCCGCCGGGGCGCCAGCACCAGCGCCCCGCGCAGCGAATGCAGCTCGTCGTCGCGCACCGTCAGCGGCAGCTCCGCCGGCGAGGCCGGCGCCTCGCCGACGTTGTAGAGGCGGATCGGCAGCACCGCGAGCGGTTCACCCGACTGGTAAGGGAAGCGCACCAACCAGCTCGCGCTGCAGCGGAACGACGTGCCGAGTCCTTCTTCCCAGGTGCCTTGCAGTTGCGGGGGCAGCAGTTCGAGCAGCGCCTGCGCATGGTCCAGGCGGTCGCGCCAGACCACCGTCGGCACCAGCGGAACGTGCAGGTAGCCGCGCAAGCGCGCTCCCGGCACGATCGTCACCAGTTCGCGCAACGCGATGCGCAGCGGCAGGCGCGGGGCCCGCAGCTCGACGCTGAGTTGGCCGCGATCGCCGAGGCCCAGCACGTAGCGGCGCGCCTCCCGACCGTCTGACCACAGCAACGAGTAGCCGCCGCGTGTGTGTTCGAGCACCAGCTCGGCGCGCCCGAGTCGAACCCTCGACGCCGCCCCCATCGCGGGGCGGGCGAGCGGCACGACACGCGCGAGCGCGTTCGGCGGATCTTCGGGGGCGACGAGCATGCGAGACGGTCCGCCTGGGCGGTTTCCGTGGCGGCAAGCCTACCGCAGGACGCGCACGCATGCGGCGTTCTTGCTCACTCGTGACGTCGTGCCGGACTGCAGAAAGGGCTTGTTTCCGATCCGCCGCGCGGCATGATGTGCGCCTCGCGAACGGGGCGTTTAGCTCAGTTGGCTAGAGCATCAGCTCGACAAGCTGAGGGTCACAGGTTCGAATCCTGTAACGCCCACCACTCTACCGTTCGCCCTCTTGGACCGTTCGCCCTCTTGGACCGTTCGCCCTCTTGGCCGTTCGCCATCAGGCTGCATCCTGGTTGGCGACGGCCGGCCGCGCAGGGATCGGCCGCGCAGGGATCGGCCGCGCGCGCATCGCGCGGCCCAATATGGGGGCAAGCAACAGGCTGCCTGCGCTCCAGCAGATGATCGCCGTGGTCATGAGGACTACCTCGGGGTTGCTGACCCTTCCCCTACGCAGTCGACCGGCCCTGCGGCTCGCGCGATCTCCCAAATCCGGAGACAACCCGACGTCGTCTGCGGGTTCCGCCGTGCCGGAAGTCCGCAAGGAACTGGAAGCAATCGACTTATCAGGAGGATTCGCCGTTGCCGTAGGTGCGCCCGATGACGGCGCGGTCGCCCTGCAGGGCGGTGCGCTGCAGGTAGAACTGCAGGCCGCGCAGGCCGCCGAGTTCTTCACCGCCGCCGGCTCGGCCGGGGCCGCCGTGGATCGAGCCGGGTAGCACCGCTCCCGGCCCGAGCGCATGGCCCATCGTCTTCTCGCTGCCGAGCCAGACGCGGCCGTGCCACGGGGCGATCGCGGGCACCAGTTCGTGCACCCAGCTCTTGTCGTCGCTGTAGACGCTCGCGACCAAGCAGCCGCCGCCGCGGTTGACCAGCTCGGCTGCGCTGGCCGCCCTGCCGTCGTAGGGAAGGATCGTCGCACACGGGCCGAACACCTCGAGCTCGTGCACGACCGCGACGCCGACGTCGCGAGCCTGCAGCAGCGTCGGGCGTACGAAGTAGCCGGGGCCGTCCATGGCCTCGGGGCCGCCGAGCACGGTGTCGCATTCGTCCTGCAGGTGCTTGATGCCGGCGCGCACGTCGTCGAGCTGCGCCTGGCTCGCGACCGGTCCCATGCGCACGTTCTCGTCGAGCGGGTCGCCGATGCGGGTGGCCTGCAGGCGGTCGATCAGTGCCTCCTTGACCTCGTCGAGCCTGTCTTCGGGCACCAGGATGCGGCGCACGGCGGTGCACTTCTGCCCGGCCTTCTGCGTCATGTCGAGGTGCACGTTGGCGAGGAACTGGGTGAAGGTGTCGTCGTCGACGTCGGTGTCGGGACCGAGCACGGCGGCGTTGATCGAGTCGGCTTCGATGTTGACGCGCACGCTGTGGGCGATCAGGTTCGGGTTGCCGCGGATTCGCGAGCCCGTGCGCGCGCTGCCGGTGAACGCGACCACGTCCATCGGCTGCAACAGGTCGACCATGCCGGTGACCGACCCGGCGAGGAACTGGAAGGCGCCCTCGGGCATGAGGCCGCTGTCGACCATGATCTGGGCGCAACGCCACGCGAGCATCGCGCTGGCCGTGCCGGCTTTGCTGATCACCGGCATGCCTGCCAGGAGCGCGCAGGCCATCTTCTCCGCCATGCCCCAGGCCGGGAAGTTGAACGCATTGATCAGGAGCGCCACTCCCGGGCGCGGCAGCAGCACGTGCTCGCTCCAGAAGCGCGCCGTGCGCCCGAGCTGCACGCCGTCGCCGTCGGTGAGCCACGGGGTTTCGGGCAGGTGCTTGCCGAGCGACGCGTAATAGGCGAACGTGCCGGTGGCGCCGTCGAGGTCGAACTTCGCGTCCCCGCGGGTATTGCCGCCGTTGCGGCCGGAGATCTCGATCAGCTCGTCGCGGTGTTCGTGCAGCTTCTTCGACAGCCCCTTCAGCATCTCGGCGCGCTGCCGGAAGGTCATCGCGCGCAGCGCCGGCCCGCCGACGCCGCGCGCGTGCGCGAGCGCCGCCGCGTGATCTACGCCGCCGGGGCGGACGTCGCCGACCACCTCCGCGTTGGCGGGATTGTGGAGAGTCACCGGGTCGCCGTTGCCGGCGATCCACTGACCACGAACGTAGCTCTGCAGCGAGATCATCGGGCGGACCACGATAGCGAGCGCACGCCCCGGATGCATCGGCGGTATCGTGACCCTCTCCCCGTCATGCACAGCAAGTCGATCGCGCAAACGGCGGCCGCGCTCGCGCTGGCCATTCCTGCAGCGGCGCGGGCCTTGCCCGGTCAGCACGCAGTCTTGTTCACCGGCCAGTTGCCGTTCCGGTCTCTGGACGCCGGCCACGAGCGCCCCGGCGGCGCCATCAACGACCTCACCGAGTACGACTTCGTCCTCGCGATTCCGGGGGCGACGGCCGCGCGCAGCCTGCTGCCGGCGAGCGCGATGCAGTGCTATCTGGGCGATGCCGACTTCGACGGCGACTACCTGAAGCTCAGGAACTGGCGGCAGTCCTATCTGCAACCGCTCGGGATCGGCGGGGTGTTCGTGCGCGCGGCGGATCGCCTCGGAGCCGACTGGCGCGACGTGTTCTTTTCGGTTCGCCACCCACCGGGAGTGGTCGGGCAGGAGTTCGAGGTGTTCGTGGCCGGCACGACTCCGTATCTGGTCGAACCCAGCGATTGGCTGCGCTTGCGGCCGGGCGGCGCGTCCCAGTGGTTCCTCGCGCCCGGGCACCTGCAGCTCGCCGTCGGGCCGCAGCCGACCCCGACCAGGATCGGCGCCAGCGCCCTGCTGCAGTCCGCGGCCGGCGACCTCTATTACTCGCCGTCGGACGGCGGGCACTGGGTGAGCGGCAACGGAGCGGCGCCGGTGTTTGCCGACGAAGGCGCGATCTGTCGCATCGACGCGTCGGCCATCAGCTACGACCCGGAAGGCAACGTCGCCGGCATCGCCGCCAGCGCCGCGCGCCTGGTTGCCGACCGCGCGACGGTGCTCGCGTGGGTGCAGCACGCCGCCCTGTTCGATCGCGTGGGAGCTCCGCTGCAGAGCGGCCTGTACGGGCTGACGACCGGCCTCGCGTTGGATCCGCTCAGCGGCACGTTCACCCCGTCCCACCCCGACGCCAGCGGCAACTACACGCCGCAGCCGAACCTGATCTCTTGCAGCGAGATGCCCGCCTACGGGGGCACGTTGTTCTCCAGCCGCAACGGCGGCGCCGTCGCTCTGGTGAACGGCGTCTCGTGCGGCAGCACGGTCGCTGGCGTGCCGGCCGACGGCGCCTGGCTCGGCGTGGCCCTCGACCAGCCGTCGTTGCTCGGCATGACCCTGATCGAGATTCCGCCGGTCGCCGAGCCGCTGCTGCTCGACGTCGCCGACTTCGGCGCCCTGCCGGCGGGTGCGTTGCCGTTTGCGACCGCCGCCGCGAGCTGGCCGGACGTGTTGCTGACGACGCCGCCCTACCTGCTCGCAGCGGTCAGCACGGACGCGTTCGGCTACGCGACCGTGTTCGCGCCCAATCCCAACCTCGGCGGGCTCGCGGGCGTCACCCTGATGGTGCAGGCGGTGGCAGTGCCACCGTCGGGAGCGCGGATCAGTTCGCCGGTATTGGTGCAGTTGCAGTAGCCCCGTCGGGCAGCTGCTACTGCAACTGCACGACGCGGGCATTGCCGACGCACGACGGCTGCGTGAACGGATCCTGCGCCACGAACGTCCACGTCAGCGGCAAGCCCGCCAGGAACGACAGCACCTGCGGTGGCCACTGCAGGGTCGCGGTGGCGCGTCCTTGCGCGTCGAGCGTACCGAGGCCGTTGCTCATCACGCCGCCGTTGGGGTTCGAGGCGAGCAGCAGCGCTATGCCGTCGAGGTTGAGCGGCGCGACCATGTCCGGCCCCCACACGAAGCCGGGCGAACTGCCGGACAGGCCGGCCAGTACCAGGTACGTGTGTCCGGCGGCCGCCGGGCCGGCGTCCACCACCGCCAGCACATTGCCGCCGGCGGTGGTGTTCAAGGTGGTCGGGAACACCGTCAACGGATCGCCGGTCGTGATCCGTCGGCGGGTCGTCGCCACGTGCCCGTCGGCGTCGCGCACCTGCATCGTGGTCGTCCAGGTGCCGGGGTGGCGCAGCAGCGTCGCGCTGGCCGCAGACGGGCCGAAGGGCGTGTCGAAGGCGGCGTCGCCATCGAAGTCGTATCGCACCAGGAGGCTCGCGTTGCTCTGGTCGAAGTCGCTGCTGGCCGTCGGGTCCAGATCGAGCGACAGCTTGGGCGCGCTCGCGATCAAGCGCGGCGTCGGCCAGTTGCATCCGGGAACCGCGTGCGTCTGCAGGGGCCCCCACCAGGTCGGAGCATTGACGAGGTAGTCGTAGCGGAACGCCTGGTAGCCGTCGCCGCCGCCGAGCAGGGCACCGGTCGCGGATGCGTCGATGGTCTGCGCCGTCGTGGTCTCTCCCGACGAGCTGTAGGTCTTGATGGCCGGCACGATGCGGCGTCCGGGCACGCCCGCCAGCGTACACGCCAGCCGGGCGTACTCCGCGGTCTTGGCCACGTAGGCCTGGTGTTCGCCATAGCTGTTGTAGATCGAGCCATCGGCGGTGTAGGCCATCGGCAGCAACACGTCGAGCAGCGGCGCGAGCTGCTGCCAGTCCTGGCCGTACTGGCTGCTCAGCGAGGCTTGCACGGACGCGTAGCTGTGGAAGCTGCCGTTGTAGGCCGGTCCGTCGAACGTGTAGCGATTGGCGATCAGGTAGGCGTGCAGAGACAGCGCGCCGACGCGCTCGCGCACCGATGCGACGAAGTTGGTGACGACCGACGCCGATGCGTTCGAACTGCCGACGTAGCGCACGTAGTCGAGGGCGATGCCGTCGAGGTCGTAGACCGGTTGCCCGGTCGGGGTCCACGAGTCGAGCAGGTAGTCGATCACGTCGAGCAGGTACTGGCGGTGGCCGGCATCGCTCGGCTGCACGCTCGCGTCGAAGCACTTGACGATGCCGACGACGCGCACATCGGCGGCGTGGCAGGCTGCGACCAACGGCCCGAGGGTGATGCCGGCGCCGCCGGGGCGCACCGGGCCGTAGGTGGCGGGCCAGGTGCCCGCCTCGTCGTCGATCCACAGGGAGCCCTGCTGCGATCCAGTCGTTCGGAACACGCTCACGTAGACCGTGTCGATGCCGCGGAGCTGGCAGTTGGTGACGATTTCGTTGATGCGCTGGTCCATATCGCCGACCAGGAACGGAAACACTCCCAC
>DRKG01000555.1 GCA_011051855.1 bacterium
GTTCGTGCTCGGGCTGACCTGGGTGGTGCTGTTCGCCGCCCACCACGGCAACGAGCTACAGCGCCGTATCCGCGTGCTCGAGGACAAACTCGAACGCACTTCCGAACTTGCCGAAATGCTCGCAGAGCAGACCAGGCAGCGCCGCGCGCTGCCGCCGATGTGAGACCCCCATGCTCGAATCGATCCGCACCGAGTACTCCCGCTACCGCCGCATGGTCGAACTGGCACTCGACCAGGTCGCCGACGCCGACCTCGACCGCCGCGTGCCCGGCGACGACGTCGGCAACACCATCGCGGTGACCGTCGGACACCTGACCGGCAACCTGAAGTCCCGCTTCACCGACTTCCTGACGACCGATGGCGAGAAACCGTGGCGGCAGCGCGACCGCGAGTTCGAGAGCCCCGGCCTCGACCGGGACGAACTCCTGCAGCAGTGGGCCGAAGCTTGGTCAACCGTCGAAGCCGCGCTCGACGAAGTTGCGGCGGCCGGCCCGAACGCGTTCGCCCGCGTGGTCACCATCCGCCAAGTGGAACTCACCGTCGCCGACGCCCTGCTGCGCTCGGTCGCGCACGTTGCCTACCACACCGGGCAAATCGTGATGATGGCACGCGCATTCGCCGGAGAACGCTGGCGCACCCTGTCGATCCCGAAAGGCGGCTCGGCGGCCTACGCGGCGAACCCCGACAAGGAGAAAGGGCCGGATGCCGGGCGCCGTCAGCCTCCGCGCACGCCGCGATAGCGCAGCACGAACGCCGGTGGCACGTTGCGCACGATCGGGCCGATGCGCTCGAAATGCGCGAAGCGTTCGTTCATCAGCGCTCGGAAGCGCCGCGCGGCCTTCAAGCCGTAGGCGTGCGCGTACTGGAACGTGCGGAAGTCACAGTCGGAATCGCGCATCGCCCATACGAGGCCATCGACGACGGCGTCCTGCACCGCCGGTGGCAGGCTTGCGAACGGCAGGCCGGAGATGATGCGAGCCGGCCGCGGCAGGTCGCGGTCGGCGAGGATCCGCTGCACGTCGCCGGCGCTGCCCTGATGGAACGTCATCGTCGGGAACCTTCGCGCCAACAGATCGCGGAAGCGAGGTTCGAGTTCGATGCCCAGATAGCGCGTTCCCTGCGGCAGGCGCTGCCGGACGACCTCGGTCGCCGGGCCGGTGCCGGGACCGTATTCGACAACCAGTTCGCCGGGTCGGATGTGGTCGAGAGAGCCGACCAGCGCGCGCGCCAGCCAGCGCGAACTCGGCAACACGGCGCCGACCGACGTGGGGTTCTTCAAGAACCGCCCGAAGAAGCCGAGACCATCGCGCACCGGGCGCAGCTTCGGCTGGTTCGAAAGATCAGGCTCGGGTGCGGCGCTCAAGGGCGCCACAGTGCCGCTCCGCGGTCAATCCGTCAACGCGTCTCCGGCAACCCGCACCCTGCCGGCCCGGACCTTCGCCGAACACAGAAGGCGGCACCCCGGCGTGACCCCCATGCGATCGAGGGTGCCGCGCTCCGCCTCGCCGGGTGGCTCCAGCCCCCCCTCGTCGGCTTCGACCGCGTGCGCGTCGGTGCCACACATGCCGCGCGTGCAGCCCGTCATCACATCGACGCCCGCCATCTCGGCGGCCTGCAGCAAGGTCGTGCCCGGTTGCACGAATACGGTCTTGTCGGCATCGACGAACTGCACCTCGACGAGGTTCATGCGGGCATGCTCTAACGGCCGCGACGCACCGATCAAGCGTCGAGCCCGATCTATGCATGAAGCGGCGCCCCCGGTGCGCCTGAGCCAGGGCCAACAACCGAGCTCACACTGGCACCGGGGCTCGATCCCGCCGAACATCGCGTCCCCATGCAGCTCGCCGCCCTCGACTGGGTCATCATCGCCGGCTACTTCGGCCTCGCGCTCGGCATCGGTCTGTGGTTCAAGAACCGCGCTGGTTCGAGCTTCGTCGAGTACTTCGCGTCGGGCCGCAGCTTGCCGTGGTGGATCGCCGGAACGTCGATGGTCGCAACCACGTTCGCCGCCGACACGCCGCTGGCGGTCACCGGCCTGATCGCCAAGAACGGCCTCGCCGGCAACTGGTTCTGGTGGGCGTTCGCATTCGGCGGAATGCTGACGGTGTTCGTGTTCGCCAAGCTCTGGCGCCGCGCCGAGGTGCTGACCGACGTCGAACTGATCGAGCTGCGCTACGCCGGTCGCGCGGCGGCATTCGTGCGCGGCTTCCGCGCCATCTACGTCGCGGTCATCGTCAACTCGTTCATCATCGGCTGGGTCACGCAGGCGATGCTGACCGTGCTGCGCAACACGGTGCTGACCGATCTACCCGAGGACAGTTGGTACGACTTCTGGCTGGTCGTCGGCATGCTCGGCGTCACCGGGGTCTACAGCATCCTGTCGGGTCTGTGGGGCGTCGCGATCACCGACATGGTGCAGTTCGTGCTGGCGATGATCGGCTGCACGATGCTCGCGTGGATCGCGGTCGACGAAGCCGGCGGCATCGCGGCGCTGCAGCAGACCGCCGCGAACAACTTCGGCGGCCAGCAGGTGTTCGACTTCATCCCCGACTTCGGCGACGCCTCGGCGTGGATGCCGGCGGGCGTGTTCCTGGCGCTCGCGTTGGGGCAATGGTGGGCGACCTGGTATCCGGGCGCCGAACCGGGCGGCGGCGGCTACATCGTGCAGCGCATGGCGTCGTGCCGCGACGAGCGCCACGCCTACAAGGCGACACTGTTCTTCAACCTCGCGCACTACTGCATCCGGCCCTGGCCGTGGATCATGGTGGCATTCGCCGCCTTGGCCCTGCACCCGGAGATCCGCACGTGGGCGACCGACGGCGACCCCGCGACCGACCCCGGCGCGGGCTACCCCATGGTCATGTCGCTGGCGCCGGTCGGCTTGGCCGGACTGCTGATGGTGACGTTCTTCGCCGCCTACATGTCGACGATCAGCACGCAGATGAACTGGGGAGCGAGCTACTTGGTCAACGACCTCTACCGCCGGTTTCTCGCCCCCGAGGCCGACGATCGCCAGCTCGTGCGGATGTCGCGGCTCGCGTCGGGCCTGGTGCTGCTGCTCGGTGCCCTCTGCGCGTTCTGGATGCGCGCCAAGAACATCTCGGTCGACGAAGCGTGGGCGATCCTGGCAGCGCTCGGCGGCGGCCTCGGCTCGGTGTTCCTGCTGCGCTGGTTCTGGTGGCGCGTCAACGCGTGGAGCGAGATCGCGGCGATGGTCGCGTCGATCGCACTCTACTTCGCCGTCACCAGCTGGCAGGCATCCTTGCCCGCCGACGAACGGCTGGCCGGGCAGTACACCAGCCTGCTGGTCGCGACCGGATCCTTGTTGGTGTGGCTGGTGGCGACGTTCGCCACCCGTCCCGAACGCCCCGAAGTGCTGGTCGCCTTCTACCGCAAGGTGCGCCCCGATGGCCCCGGCTGGCGCCCGGTCGCCGCGCAGGCGCCCGAAGTGCGCCCCGACGGCAACCTCGCCGCGAGCCTCCTGTGCGCGGTGCTCGGCACCGCGGTGATCTGGCTCGTGCTGCCGGGAGTCGGCGCCTTGATCTTCGGCGAGCTCGGGCAGGGCATGGGCCTCGTCGGCGGCGCCGCGGTGTGCGCGTTCGCGCTGATGAGGATCGCGGGCAGCTCGGCGCGCACCATCTGACGCCGCGCCCTTGCGCGGTCGGCGCTACAGGAACAAGCGGTGCTGCCGAAAGCGTTCCTGGATGCCGGCATCGCCGTCGACGGTGCGCCGCCGCACACCACCGCAGATCTGGATCAACCGCTCGGACAGCCCGCGCAGCGCCTGCGACGTCGGCGCCTCGGGCTCGGTGACCACCAGCGGCAACTGGCCGAGGCGGTGCTGCATCACCGAGTCATCGTCGGGGATCTCGCCGAGATACTGCAGCTCGACGCCGACGTTGCGACCGGCGACTTCGGTCAGCCGCTGGAACGCCTGCTCGCCTCGACCGGGCGTCGCGACCCGATTGACCACCACCAGGAAGCGCACGTCGCGCTTGATCTGGGCGATGCACTTGATGACCGCATAGGCGTCGACCAGCGCCGCGATCTCGGGCTGGGTGACGAGCACGATCCAATCCGCGCCGAGCATGGTCAGCACCGTCGCCGGCGCGATGCCGGCGCCGAGGTCGAGGATCATCGCCTCCTCCTGCTGCGCCAGGTGGCCGAGCTCGCGCGCGAACGCGGTCAAGTCCTTGTCCGTCGGCGTCGCCATGCGGCGCACACCGGACGCGCCCGGCAACAGGCGCGGTCCGCACGGCGACGACATCAACACCTGTTCGAGCGTGCACTGGCCGGCCAGCAGTTGCTGTAGCGTGAGCGTCGGCTTGACGCCGAGCAACAGGTGGTCGCAGGCGAGGCCGAAGTCACAGTCGACCAACACCGTCTTGCGCTCGGCGCGGTGCAGCAACACCGCCAGCGACGTCGCCAGGAACGACTTGCCGGTACCCCCCTTACCGCTCGCGATCGCGATCGACGTGGCCTCTTGGCGAGGTGCTGGCGGGGCGCGCAGGCCTTCGAGCAGGCGGCCGAACAGCCCCCGGCCGCGCGGCCCCAGCGCCGAGCTGCGACCGCGACCGCGACCGCTGGCCGCCTCGCGCGTGTTCTCGCCGTTCGCCGCTCCGTCCATGATGTTCGATCCGGCCCCCCGCGGGCCGCGCGGCTGACCCCGCGCACGTCCAGTTCGGAGACCGCAGTTTCGCAGATCCCGGCCCGCGGAGCAGCCATTTCTTGCCACCGGGTGGCATTTCCCCCTATCGCGGCAGCAGCTCGCGCGCGAAGCGGATCGGCACGCCGAGGTTGTTGCCATCGAAGCCACGCTGGATGGCGAAGTTGACCGCAATCACGTCGCCGCGGTCGCTGAACACCGGTCCGCCGGAACCGCCGCCGATGGTTGCGGCATCGTAGGCGATCAGGTGCGGCGCCGCGTTGCTGACGATGCCCGCGGTGATGACCGGAGCGATCTGGCCGGCCCTGGCCAGTTGCTCGATCGCGGCGGCCATCGTCGCCGCGTTCTTGCGCAGCTCGGCGAGCGTTTCGGGGCTGGCCCGCGCGAGCAGCGCCGCCAGACCGGTCGGATAGCCGACCACGATCGCGCGCTGGTCCTCGCCTTCGGTGCCGTCCTGGCGCAACGGCAGCACCGGCACACCCTTGACCTCCTCGGGCGGAAGCCGCAACAGCGCGACATCGAGATCGTCGGTGCGGCGCACGATCGAGCCCTGCTCGACGTCGATCGGCATGCGCCCGGGAAACGTCGCGGTGAAATGCACGAACACCGGCTCGGCGCCCTGCTCGATCCGGTGCATGTCGCCTCGTTCTTCGGTCCACGGCAGCGCGACGTGGCGGTTGGTGACGACGTGGCCCTGCGCGGAGACCAAGAA
>DRKG01000556.1 GCA_011051855.1 bacterium
CGAAGTTGAGCAGGAAGTCGTGCTCGTAGTGGTTCAGGAAGGCGTGCTGCCAAACTTCGTGGTGAGCAAAGCGGCCGTTCGCGGGCGTGAGTTCGATGACCTCGGCAGCGAGGTCGCGGAGCAGTGCGTGCGGCAGTTCGGCGGTGGGCTGGGTGCGGTAGAGCAGCACGCGCACGTCGCCGATACCGTCGGCCTCGCGCATCGTCGCCAGCAACATGCGCAGGTAGTTGAGGCGGCCGCAGTAGGGGATCACGCACAGGAGCTGGGCCGGTTCGCGCGGAGGGATTCGGTTGGGGATGCTCACGTCGTTTCCTGATGGGTGTGGCTCAGCCGCGGCGCCGAAACACGCGGCTGAGCACGCCGTCGGACTCCCAGATCGTCGACAGGTTCAGCACCAGCCAGGATTCGAAGCCGTGACGCAGGAGCAGGCGCTCCCAGCCCGCCGCCGTCTTGCGGTTGACATGGGTCGGGTCCTCTTCGGAAACCGGCAGCACGAACTTGCCACCTTCGGTCGTGGTGAGCGGGATGCGTGCGACCAGCAGATCGGTATCGATCCGGTCGAGCAGCTCGTCGATGTCGTCATCGTGCATGTGTTCGAGCACGTCCAGGGCCGTGACCATCGACCAGTTCGTGCTCCAATCGAGCTGCTCGGGCAGCCGCAGGAACGGGATGCCGAGGGTTTCGCTGCCGTAGCGAATCGACCACGGGCTGATGTCGCAGCCGGTCGCGTTCTTGCCGAGTTGCTGGAAGCCCTCCACCAGGAAGCCCGGACCGCAGCCGTAGTCGAGCAGGTGTTCGACGCTGCGCCAGGTGCTGAGCTTTTCGAACAGGTCCGCCAAGTCGCGCGCGAGGTGGCGGTAGCGGTCGGCCTTCCACAGGTAGTGGCTGTAGTTGGCGGTCGCGTAGTACGACTCTCCGAACGCCTGCTCAGGCGAAGTTCTTGTCGGGCATCTCATGTGCCACCGTGTGCAGGATCCGGTTGTTGAAGCGGTAGAAGCAGAACTTGCAGGTCGCATCCCATCCGCAGCCGCGGTTGCCGTCGATCTCGTAGGGAAAGCCGAGCACGCGGTAGTTCTCGCTCATGCGTGCCCAGATATGCGGGATCTCGTCGGTCGTGCCGAGACTGTGGCGCAAGTCATAGGTGCGCTGCTGCAATACGTGGCTGGTGCAGGTGTAGACGTGGTAGCTGCCATCGCCGTCCGGCGAGGCGGCGATGTACGGACGAATGGCGCCGACGTAGCAACCGGCCGCGAACGGCGAGTCGTCGTCGCCGATGTCCTTGACGAACATCTTGCCGTGTGTGTCCAGCGCCTCGATCACCGGCCGCCACTTCTCGGCGACCACGCGATTGTTGCCCTTGATCAAGCAGTTGCCGGCGATGCGCACGAACTTGACTTCGGGATGCAGGTCCACCAGGCGCACCATGCGTTCGATCGAAGTGGTCGTCGTGCCGGCGTAGGGGCGTTGGCGGTTCGGGCTCCGTTCCGCACTCTCGTAGATGATGTAGCTGAAGCCGAGGCGCGCTTCGGGGAAGCCGCGGAAGTCGTAGTCCTCGGGCGAGACGCCTTCGTCGAGTCGGATCAGGCTCACGCGCAGCCACCGGATCAGGTCGTAGACCGCCGGATCGAGGTGCTTGAGATCGTGGCTGTTGGTGATGATGCCGACCTCGTAGCCGAGCTGATGGGCGAAGCGGACCACGTCATTCAGCGTCTCGCCGGTCTCGCGGTCGCGATACAGGAGCGGGTTGCCGCCCCCGGTCAGCTCGAGGCTCTTGGCCCCGAGCGCGCGCAGGTCGCGCAGCGCCTGCTGGATGCGTGCGAACGGCATGTAGCTGTGTAGCGGTCGATCCGCGACCGAACAGAACGGGCAGTCGCTGTCGCACACTTCGCACGGCGCCAGTTGCACCGTGATCGGCCGGAAGGTGCGCTGGTGCTGGATCGCGTACAGCACGTCGGTGTGCTGCAGGAGCTTGTCGCCCCAGGTGCTGTATTGCTGGGTCAGTTGCTGGTGGTCACGCGTCGTCACGGGCCTCTCCGTCGACGTCATCGAGTCTTGCGGCCACACGTCTTGAGTGCTGCTGGGTCGAAACGTCGATGTGAAGGCGTCTACGGGCTGCCGGCCGGTGCCATCTCCCGGATCCACGCCTTCCACAGCCCGTAGTCCTTCGCGTTCAACTGTCGCATGCGCAGGATGTCGTCGCGATCGGCGCCGGCTACCCAGCGGCCGGGGCGCAGCGCATCTGGTTGGAAGCCGAAGTCCGCGACCAGATCAACGGGGTAGCCCAGAATCTGGTGTAGCATGGATCCGACGTCGGCGGCGTAGTTGCTGGAGTGCAGCAGCGTTGGCCGGTTTGCAGCGAGCACCGTGCTGACCGGGTTGGCGCGGTTGTACAGCTCGACCCAGTCGCCGACCGAGGCGGCGGCGAGGCATTGTTGACGCAGGTGATGATGGAAAAGGTGTTGTCCGGGTCGGGCATTGCGGATCCCGTGGTACTCGGAAGCGCAGATCTCGTAGGGGTCGCGCCAGCAGGCGGCGAACTCGAGGAACTCGACGTGCGGATGACGCGCCTTCAGTGCCGCAGCCGTGTGCGCGAGGATCACGATGCCGCGGCGTTCGCCGTGTCGTAGGAGCTCGTCGACGACCTCGGCCTCGGCCGGGTGGTCCGGACGTACGAGCAGCAGGCCGAGTTGCTCGAACACGTTGGCCAGGTACGAGCCGCCAGTGCGCGGCACGTGGTAGATCAGGACCGGGGAGTTGATAAGCGTGCGGGAGCG
>DRKG01000557.1 GCA_011051855.1 bacterium
CCAACGCGGGCGGCGTGAACCCACAGGCGTGCCTGCGGGCCGTGCTCGATCTCGCCGCAAACAAGGGTATCAAGGGCCTGAAGGTCGGCGTCATCGAGGGCGACGACATCCTCGCCCGCGTGCCCGAACTGCTCGCGTCCGGCCACGAGATGCGCAACATGGACGATGGCCGACCGCTGTCGGACGTGCAGGATCGACTGCTCAGCGGCAACGCCTACATCGGTGCATTCTCGGTCGCGCAGTGTCTCGCCGCCGGCGCGCAGATCGTCATCTGCGGCCGGGTCACCGACCCGGCTCTGGTCGGCGGACCGATGGTGCACGAGTTCGGTTGGCAGCCCGACGACTACGACAAGCTGGCCGCGAGCACGGTCGCCGGCCACATCGGCGAGTGCGGCGCACAGTGTACCGGCGGCAACTACACGCGCTGGCGTGAAGTCGACGATTTCGTGCGCATCGGCTACCCCGTGATCGAGGCCGAGCCGGATGGCGCGTTCACGGTCACCAAACACGCCGGCACCGGCGGTCTGCTGACGCGCAACACGGTGGTGTCGCAACTGCTCTACGAGATGGGCGACCCGAACAACTACCTGGGCCCAGACTGCAGCGCGGACTTCACCAGCGCCGTGGTCGAAGACCAGGGCGACAGCCGCGTGCGCGTAACCGGCGTCAAAGGCGGCCCGCCCACCGATACCTACAAGGTCTCGCTCAGCTACCAGAACGGCTACAAAGCGGTCGGTCAGTTGACCATCGCCGGCCCCGATGCGCTACCGAAGGCGAAGCTGTGCGCGGACATCGTCTGGGGCCGCCTCGCGCTCGACGGCTGCACCTTCGAAGAGCATGAGAAGATGGTCGAGTTCGTCGGCGCGGGCGTCTGCCATGCCGGCATCCTCGAAGCCGAAGACCCACCCGAGGTCGTCCTGCGCATGGGCGTGAAGTGCGGCGACAAGCACAAGGTCCATCGCTTCGGCAGCGAGCTGGTGCCGCTGGTCACCTCGGGGCCGCCCGGCGTAACCGGCTTCGCCGGCGGCCGCCCGAAGGCCACCGACATCGTCGGCTACTGGCCGGCGCTGCTCGACAAGCGACAGATCGAGACGCACGTGCGCGTGGAGGAATCCTGATGGTGAAGACGAAGCTCCGTGAGTTCGCGATGGCCCGCAGCGGCGACAAGGGTGACGGCAGCAACGTCGGCATCTTCGTGACCAACCAGGCCGACTACGACGTCCTCAGGCGCGAAGTCACCGTCGAGCGGGTAAAGGCGCACTTCCGCCACATCTGCTTCGGCGAGATCACGCGCTACGAGGCACCGAACCTGCTCGCACTGAACTTCCTGCTGCGCGACAGCCTCGGCGGCGGCGGCAGCGAGAGCCTGAAGACCGACGCCCAGGGAAAGACCCACGGCCTCGGCCTGCTCGAGATGGAAGTCGAACGGTAGTCGGCGCACCCCGCCGCGACTCACTTGCCGCCGATCGTCAGCTCGGCGTGGTTGGAGACGATCGCGCCGAACGCGTTCGCGCCGGGGTCGAGCGCCGCGCCCTGGCAGTAGATCTTTCCGCCGAGCAGCGCCGCCGAGTTCGGCAGCGGAAGGTTCCAGATGGCGACCGTGCCGGCCGCCGGGAACGAGTCGATCAGCACGCTGTCGACCTGCAGCGTGCAACCCGGCATGCCGATCCCGGCGAGCGAGACCGGCAGCGGCCCGAGGGTCGGCGAGAAGGTATCGCTGAAGCCGTAGATCATCAGTGCGATCGTGTTCGCCGGCACCGGCAGAATCCTGGTGCTGAACGTCTCGCCGATCCACGGGCGGGTCATCGGGCCGAGCACCGGCGCCTGCCCGAGGCTACCCGCGCAACCGGCACCCGAGATCGAGACCGTCGCGTTGTGGGTGGGCGCATAGCGCCAGGTCTCGGGCGTCGGTGAGCTGCCGAACATCAACACCTCCTCGCGATCTTCATCGTACGCCAAGTAGGTGTCGCTGCGCGCGGCCGGCAGCGTCGCCGGCGAGCGCTGCAGCCAGTTGCTGCCGTCCCACTCCCATTGGTCGGCGGCCCCCGGACCGCCGAACATCACGATTCGCCGACGCACCGGATCGGTCACCATCGAGTGGTCGTAGCGCGCCGACGGCGAGGTCACCGGCATCAACTGCGTCCAGTCCGTTCCGTCGAAGAGCCACGTGTCGGCCGGTTGCTGGTAACCGCTGAACAGAAGCAGGCCGTTGTTGACCGGATCGAAGGCGATGTCGGTGGCCCGACGTGCCGGCGGACGATGGAGCGTCGAGATCGGCAACCAGTTCTGACCGTTCCACTCCCACATATCGCCGAGGTCGGTCCCGTCGTAGCCGCCCCACAACACCACGGTGCCGCGGTTCGGCATGTAGGCCATCGCGTGCGAACGGCGAGCCGACGGCTGGTTCTGCGGCGCCTTCTGCTGCCAGAACCAACCGTTCCACTCCCACGTGTCCCCGAGCAGTGCGCCGCCGACACCGATGCCGCCGAACAACACCAGGCGAGAGTTGGGCGCCGCGTAGGCCATCGTGTGTGCGACGCGTGCAGGCGGCAGCGTGGCGGGCGTCGCCTGCGACCAGTTGGTCCCGTCCCACATCCACATTTCGTTGGAGTAGGTGCCGGCACGCACGCCGCCGAACAGCACCGTGGCCCCGGTCGGCTGTCCGAACTGCCGGTAGAACGCCATCGCGTGGGCAGTGACCGTCGGCGGCGAAGTCGGCGGCGTCAACTGCGTCCAGTTGGTCTGCGCGGCAACGAAGCCGGGAGCACAGCCGAGGGCGAGCAGGACGGAACGCGCGTAGGAAAAGTAGCGGGGCATGGGTTGCATCTCTGGCAGATCGAGGATCCCGGCAACTGTACCCTGCACCGGCAACCAGAGTCGCTTCCGATGTCCCACATCGAGGCGATGGCTCGCCGCCATCGGCATGTCGCGCCTACTTGCCGCCGATCGTCATCACGCCGTGATCGGCAACGATCGCGCCAAACGCATTCGCGCCGGCGTCCAACGCCGCGCCCTGGCAGAAGATCTGCCCGCCGAGCAGCGCCGCGGAGTTCGGCAGCGGCCGGTTCCACGTGGCGACGTTGCCGACCGCAAGGAAGGCGTCGATCAGCGCACTGTCGACCTGCAAAGCGCAACCCGGCATGCCGATCCCGGCGAGCGGCACCGGCAGCGCACCGAGAGTCGGCGAGAACGTGTCGCTGAGCCCGTAGATCATCAGCGCGATGGTATTGCTCGGCACCGGTCCCACGTCGACCGTGAACGTCTCGCCGATCCACGGGCGCGCCGACGTGGTCAGCACCGGTGCCTGTCCGAGCGTTCCCATGCAGCCCGACCCCGAGGTCACGAACGTCGCGTTGTGGGTGACGGCATAGCGCCACGTCTCCGGTGTCGGCGAACTGCCGAACATCAGCACTTCTTCGCGCAGCAGGTCGTACGCGAGGTAGGTGTCGGCACGCGCCGCGGGCAACGTCGCCGGGGTGCGCTGCAACCAAGTCTGACCGTCCCACTCCCACTGATCGGCCGGCCCCGGCCCGCCGAACATCACGATGCGCTGGCGCACCGGGTCGGTGACCATCGAATGGTCATAGCGCGCCGGTGGGGAGGCCGCCGGCGACAACTGCGTCCAATCGGTGCCGTCGAAGAACCACGTGTCGGCGGGTTGCAAGTAGCCGCTGAACAGGATCAATCCGTCGTTGACCGGATCGTAGGCGATGTCACTCGCGCGCCGCGGAGTCGGGCTGTTGGCGGTGTTGATCTGCGCCCAATCGGTGCCGTTCCATTCCCAGGTGTCGTTGAGGTCGCCGTTGCTGTAGCCACCCCACAGGATCACCGTGCCGCGGCTCGGCAGGTAGGTCACCGCATGAGAGCGCCGCGCCGGCGGCTGGGTCGCCGGCGTCATCTGCTGCCAGTTGAAGCCATCCCATTCCCACGTGTCACCGAGCACACCACCGCCGACCGGAATGCCGCCGAACATCACGATGCGGCCGCGACCTTCGTCGTATGCCATCGCGTGCGCAACGCGGGCCGGCGGCGCATTCGGCGGCGAAGCCTGCGACCAATCGGTGCCGTCCCAAAGCCAGGTCTCGTTGCTGTAGGTGCCGGCGATGACGCCACCGAACAGCATCGTCTGCCCGGTCGGGAGAAAGAAGGTCATCGAGTGCGCGGTGAACGCCGACGGCGACGTCACCGGCGTCAGCAACGTCCAGTCGGTCTGGGCGATGGCCACATCGGCGGCAATGCAGAGCACGAAGGTCGCGAAGCACGCGCGGGACAGGCGGCGGGTCATGGCAGCTCCTCGGGTTGCAGAACGGTCGACCGACGGTAGATCGCCGCCGACGACCCCGCAACCGGGTGCCGCACGGTTGCCCCCTACAGCGCCGTCAGATCCAGTCGCCGGAACTCGCACCTCGCGCCCTCGGCCTGGATGGCGATCTGCCCGTGGTCGGCGGTGCAGTCGTAGCCGTCGTTCATCCTTATGCCGTTGACCCAGATGTCGATGCGCCGGCCGCGGCACTCGATGACCATCTCGTTCCACTCGCCCGGCGGCCGCTCGGCGCCGTCTGCCAGGTTGAGGATGCGGCGCCCTTGGCCTTCCTCGCCTCCCCAGCCGAGCCGCCCCTTCGGCCGCCGCTTCTCCATGTCCGGCACCTTGATGTCCTCGCCGATGCACCAGAAGTCGCCGGCGTTCTGGTGGTGCAGTTGGCACTCGATCGACTGTGGGAACATCCCGTAGAGGCGGCGCGGCTTCGACGCGTGCACCAGCACGCCGCAGTTGCCCGGCTTGCCGGGCCAACGCCATTCTACGACCAACCGGTAGTCGCGGTAGTCGGCGTCGGTAATCAGGTGGCCCTGCGGATTGCCGCGACTGATCAGCACACCGTCGCGCACTTCGAACGACGGCTCGATGTTCGGATCGTCGTCGGCAGCCGGGACGTCGACATGCCAGCCACCGAGGCCGGCATCCGGGATCAGCGAACGCGTCGAACTACAGGCGGCGAGAAGGCAGAAGCAGACGGACGTGATGGCGGTCTTCATCGGCGCTGCACACGATAAACGCACCGTCGCGGCGAAACCGCCCCATCCTCAGCGGCAGGCGGCAACCTGCCGGCTTGATCACGCGCGCCGAGATCGTGCTGCCGGGTGATCCCTTCGAGGCGCCGGTGGCACGCTGCGCATCGCCGCCGACCACGACGAAGACCTCACCGCCCCGAACGGCACCCGCGTGCAGATACGCGCCGGCGCCCACTTCGCCGTGCCCGCCGCAACCGGTGGCCCCGTCGTCACCCCCCGCGGACGCAAAGACGATTGGCAGGTCGGCCGCGCCGGCATGCTGTACCGCGACCTGATCCCCGGCCGCCTCGGCGGGCACGTGATCGCGACGCACATGTCGTCTACGAGAATCAGGGCGCGGCGATCGAATTGCGCGCCGACGACGGCCTGCTGCAACCGCCGCGCATCCGCCATCGGGTGCTCGAGTGCTCCGACCAGCTCGAAGTTCGAGAAACGGCTGTCCCCGCCGAACACCAGACCGCTTTCGATCACCAACTGGCACTGCCGACCGCGGCGATCGCGCCCGACCGGGACTTCGGCGGCCAGCGCTTTCACCTCTACCGCGCGCACGAACACGAGGGCACGCAGATCGATATCGACGACCTCGGGTTCGGGCCGGCGACGAACGACCTCGCCGAAGTGCGCACCGTGAACGGTGGACGCATCGATACCCCGACCCGAACCGACAACCGCCTGCTGTTCGCGTTCGTGCTGCGCGGTTCGTGTCGGGTGCACCTGGCGGACCAGGAGCACGCACTGCAACGC
Source organism: bacterium (assembly GCA_011051855.1). GTDB lineage: Bacteria > Planctomycetota > UBA1135 > UBA1135 > UBA2386. The sequence continues at coordinate 5,815 of DRKG01000557.1, forward strand.
GGCGCCGCCGTGACGATCCCCGCCGGGCAGACGCACGCGTTCACCGACGCATCACCCGACTGCCGGCTGCTGCGCGTGCGCCTGCGGCAGCCCGTCTGATCGACTCCACTCAATCCTGCAGCAGCGCGAACGTCAGCTCGTGTTTGTTGTGGTGCAAGTGCATGACGCGGGATCCCGGAATCGCCGCGAACTCGCGCGCGATCGCGTGCTCGTCGTCACCCTGGAACTTGATCGTGCACACGAAGTGGCGCGCCATCCCCGCCGTCCGCCAGCGTTGCACCAGTTCGAGCAATCGCCGCGGGTAGCAGATCACGTCGCTGAACAACCAATCGACTGGACCAACCTGACGCGGATCGAGGCCGAACGCGCTCTCGTTGCGCTGGCGGACGTTCGGCAGGGTTGCGATCGCCGGATCCAAGGGCGCCTTGTCCACCGCCAACACCTCGGCACCGAGCCGCTGCAGCACCCAGGTCCATCCGCCCGGCGATGCGCCGAGATCCAGGCATCGATCGCCCGCGGCGGGCATGCGGCCGAGCAGCGTCAACGCCTCCCACAGCTTCTTGAATGCGCGACTCGGCGGGCCGAGCCGGTCGTCGACGAACTCCAATTCACCGTTGGCGAACGGTGACGAGCAGCGCGCGCTGGCCAGCATCAGATCCGGCCGCCACAGCGTCCACGACCCCATCGGCGACGACGGCACCGCAAACGGAAAGGTGCGCAACCGCGCCTTCAACGGCGGCAGCTTGTCGACCAGGAGCTGCGCCCGACGGAACGATCCGACCGGATAGAGCGCCCAGTTGCGCTGCATCGAACGCAACCACTTCGCACCGTCACCGATCGACGCGATCGGCCGCACCTGCGGTTCGAGCCACGTGTTCGCCGCCCAGAAGCCGGCCTCATCGCACGGTTCGGTCGCCAGCACCAAGCGCTCGCGCACGGCGACGACCCGCTCACCGAGTGCCGCGACGATCGGCGCGACCAGTCCGGTGGGCGCGAGGTAGGCAACGGTGACGGCGGACAGAGACTCGCACACTGGCCGGAGCCTACGCGCCGCCGCACGATTCGCGCAGTATCCTTCTCCTGCTGATGGCAGACCGGCAGAACGAGCCCAGCGCGGCGCAGCAGGCGCACGCAGACCAGATCGAGACGCTGTTGTTCGAAGTCCTCGAAGCAGCGGAACCGGGTGCTGCGCTCGAACGGGCCGTGCGCGACCACCCGGACCTCGGCCCGGCCCTGCGGGCGGCATACCGCGAGATGCTGCGGTTCGATCTGACGTCCCCGGCTCCCGGCATCCCGGCCGGCGGCGAGGACGTGCCGGAGCGACTCGGCGACCACCGCCTGATCGAGCGGCTCGGCGCCGGCGGCATGGGCGTCGTCTACCTTGCGCACGACGAAGTGCTACAGCGCACGGTCGCACTCAAGCTGATCCGACCCGAACACCTGTTCCTGCCGGGCGCGCGCGAACGCTTCCAACGTGAGGTCGAGACGATCGCGCGCCTCGAACACCCAGGCATCGTGCCGATCTACGGCGTCGACAAAGCCAACGGCGTGCCGTTCTTCACCATGCAGCACATCAACGGCTGCTCGCTCGCGCACGCCCTGGGGCAGCTGCAGCAGGAACGGCAACTCGACGGCCGCGCCCTGCTGCGCATCACCGCCGCCAGTGCCGGCGAGTCCGCCGGCAGCAGCAGCGGCAGCGGCAGTTCGCGCGGGAGCGGCAGCGACTCGCACGGCATCGAAGACGAGAACTGGCCCGACACCTGCGTGAGCATCGCCGGGCAGGTGGCGAGCGCCCTGCATCACGCGCACGAACGCGGCGTACTGCACCGCGACGTCAAGCCCTCGAACATCCTGCTGACCACCGCCGGGCGCGCGATGCTGGTCGACTTCGGTCTCGCCTGGTCCGACGAAGCCGACCAGCGGCTGACGATGTCCAACAGCCAGCTCGGCTCGCTGCCCTACCTGCCGCCCGAACACATCGACGGCAAGGCGCCCGATCCGAGTCGCGCCACCGACGTCTACTCGCTCGGGGTGACGCTCTACGAGATGCTGACCCTGCGCAACCCGTTCCTGGGTCGCAACGGCGAAGAGACGCGCCGCAACATCCTGGCGGCACAGCCGGGTCGACTGCGCGGGCGAACCGGCGTGTCGTGGGAGCTCGAAACCGTCTGCATGACCGCGATGGACCCGGACCCGAGCAAGCGCTACCGCACCATGCTCGCGTTCCAGCGCGACCTCGAGCGCGTGCTCGCCAACGAACCGATCGAGGCACGGCGCCCCGGCTTCGCACGACGTGCGCGGCGATGGATGCAGCGCCACCCGACCACGATGGTCGCTGCAGCAGTCGCATTGTTGAGCCTGATGGTTGCGCTGTCGGTGTTCGGAGTGCAGCAGCACCGGCTGCGCGAAGTGGCCGAGATCGAGCGCTACGGTGCTCTGGTTTCGAACGCCGACGTCGAACTGCGGGTCGGCAGCCGCCCGGTCCGCGCCCGGCTCCTGCTCGAACAGTGTCGGCCGCGTGATCGCGGCTGGGAGTGGCACCATCTCGAGTTCACCACCGACCAGAGCCTCACCGAACCAAAGGAGCTGGATGGATCGATCCAATGCGTCCGTTGGTGCCCGGACGGTCAGCGCTACGTCGCCGCCACGCAGAACGAAACCCTCGTGTGCTGCTCTGCCGATGGCGAGATCCTCTGGCAGCGCAAGAACGAAGCCACTGCATCACTGGCCTTCCGCCCGCGGGGCAACGACCACGAACTGATCTGCGGCTCGCTCCACGGCGAGTTGCGCGCGTTCGATCTCGCAACCGGCGAGCCGCTCGCGACGTTCGAGACGGGTGCCGATGCACCACAGGGCGAGCTGTCTGCGATCGCGATCG
>DRKG01000558.1 GCA_011051855.1 bacterium
GGTGGCAGAGCGCCAGCTCGGCCGGCTCGACCGCGGCTTCCGGGATTACGTGCGGGGCAAGCGCACCACCTGGGACGAACCGCTGCGCTCCTTGTGGGTGGTCGGCGACGACTGGTGGCAGGCGGCGTTTCCCGACAGCAATGCGGTCGCGTTCCACGGCGCGCCGGTCGCGGGGGGCGCCTTCGTCGCGCGCGGCGCGGTGCACGTGCTGGCCGGCCCGAGCCAACAACTCAATCTGCTGTTCGCACGCGGCGAACGGGGTTTCTATTCGCTCGCCATCACCGCTGGCTATGGCGTCACGCTGTTCGAGCACACCTACGAAGGCAACCAGTGGCGCGTGCTCGGTCGCGGCGAGCATCCCACGCTGGCGGGCGACGTCGACGTGCCGTTCGTGGTGCGCGGTGACGGTCGCGCGCTCGCGGTGGAGATCGACGGCCAGTCGTTTCGGTTCGACCTGCCGCGGCGCCTGCCCGACGAGATCGTCTGGGGGGTCGGCGCGCAGGCGGGCGCGGCCGGGATCTGGAAGGGCGTGCGGGTGGGACCGCCGGGCAAGTAGCCGTGCCGGGGCGAACTCCGGGGCGAACCCGGCCTGATCCGGGAAAAAACGTGCAGTGAAGCCGGTGCAGCCCGCGCGCGCCGTCTGCCGGCACGGCCGCATGCCCTCGCAGGAATGCCGGTCTTCGCGTAAGTTCGTGCACTCGCAGTCGGGAATCCTCTCCCACTCGTCCCGTAGCGCGCGCCCCGATGACCCTGACCCCCGAAGTCGCCTTCGAGCAGCATCGCGAGCGCCTGCTCTCTGTGATCTATCTGCGTATGGGGCCGAATCTTCGGGTGCGCATGGACCCGGAGGACGTGCTCCAGGAGGTCGCCATCGAGGCGGTCAACTCGTGGTCGACGCTTTCGGCGGAGGAGAACGCAGGTGCATGGCTGGTCACGCTCGCCCGCCGCAAGGTCGCCCGCATCCTGCGCGACCAGCTCGGCGTCGCCGCGCGCGATCCGCGGCGGGAGCACTCGATCAAGACCGACCTGCCGCTGGCGGACCGTCGCTCGGGCCCGGTCACGCACGCCGACCGCCGGGATCGGCTCGAACTGCTCGAGCAGGCGATGGAGCGGTTGTCCGACAACCACCGCGAAGTCATCCTGTTGATGAAGATCGAAGGCCTCTCGGCGCGCGAGGTGGGTGAGCGCATGGGGCGCAGCGAGAACGCCGTGCACCTGCTTCTGAGCCGCGCGCTGAAACGGCTCGCCGAAGAACTGAAGCTGTGAGCGAGAACATCCCGCACGCGGAGCCCGAGGACTTCGATCGCGACGCGGACGAAGCCAGCAGTGCCGCCGACCGGCGCATGGCCGAGTTGTTGCGCGAGCAGGGTGGTGGCCGGGACCTTCGCCGCGAGCTTCAGGGCGAGGACTCGGAGGAAGCGAGCGACATCTTGTCGCGCCTGAACGCGCTCGACTTCGTGCAGCAGGTAGTGGTCGGCGAGCACGGTGCGGTGCCGGAGCGCATCGGCGGCTACCAGATCAAAGGCGTGCTCGGTCGCGGCGGCATGGGTGTCGTCTACCTCGGCTGGCAGCAGGAGCTCGAACGCGAAGTCGCGTTGAAGGTGCTGTCGCAGCACTACACGGCGGATCCGACGATGCGCAAGCGGTTCCGCGCCGAGGCGCGCGCGACCGCGGCGCTGCACCACCGGCACATCGTGCCGATCTACGACTACGGCGAGTCGCAGGGCATGCTGTTCTTCGCGATGGAGCGGGTCGACGGCATGAGCCTCGACAAGCACATTGCCGCCGCGCGGCGGGTCGACCGGGCCGCGCTGCCGCCGCTGGAAGCCGCCCGGCGGTTCGCCGGTGTGGCGGACGCGCTCGGCCTCGCGCACCGTCGCCGGCTGCTGCATCGTGACGTCAAGCCGGGCAACATCCTGGTCGGTGACGACGGAACGTTGGCGCTGACCGACTTCGGCCTCGCCAAGGCGCTCGACCATGCGTCGATGCAGTTGACGTCGAAGGACGGCGGCTTTCTCGGCACCTTGCACTACGCGTCACCCGAGCAGGCGCTCGGTGGCGAACTGACGCCCGCCAGTGATCTCTATTCGCTCGGGGTGACCATGTTCGAGGCCGTTACCGGCAGCTTGCCGCGCTCCGGCAAGACCACCGAGGCGCTGCTGCAGTCGATCCTGCACGGCACGCCGTCGCGGTTGCGCGATTGCCTGCCGAAACCGCCGCGCGATCTCGAAGCAGTCCTCGACAAGCTGCTGGCGCGCGAGCCCGGCGATCGCTACCAGGATGGCGAGGCGCTGGCGCGCGACCTGCAGCGCATCGCCGACGGCGAACCGGTGCACATTCGTCGACTGCCGCTGCACGTGCGGCTGTGGCGGCGCGCGCGCAAGAATCCGGTGCTTACCGGTGCCTTGGTTGCGGTCGCGATGCTGGTATTGGCGACTGCGACGCTGGTCGGAGTGCTGACGCGCGAGAAGGGCCGGGGGCTGTTGTCGCGGCACCAGAACCGCTTGGTCGCGATCGCCCAGGACGTCGGCCGCGAACGCGGTTCGCCGTGGGGGCCGCCGCCGTTGCTGCAGGCGTTGACCGGAGTCGAGGTGCCGGAGTTGCCGGTCGGCGACGAGATCCTGCGTGCGTTCGACGAGGCCCACGCCGAGATGCCCGACGATCCCGCGGTGCAGGCGATGCGCCGCGCCTACGAGGAAGACCCGGTGCCGAACGCCAGCGCGTTCCTGGCCGCCGGTCGCGGCTTCGAGGCGATGCTGCTCTACGACGAAGCGATCCGGGCGGCGGCGGACCGTCGCACCGGCGGCAGTCTGGCGGTCGAGCTCGGCCTCTATCGGCTCTACCTCGCGCGCGGCGTCGCCCGCCTCACGGCCGCGGTCGCGCGCCCGAACGACGCCCGCACCGATCTCGCGCTGGCGTCCTACCTGCGGCCGGGTGCGGTGTTCCCGATGGCGCTGCTGGATCTGCTCGATGTCGTGCAGAGCCCGAACGTGGTCGGGGCCGTCGAGCGCCTGCGGCGCGAACTGTCGCGCGCTTCGGCGGAACGCGTGCGCGCGGTCGCATTGCTGCTGTGGGCGGCGGCGGGGCATGCGCCGCCGATGCAGGCCAACTTGATGTCGTTCGCGCTCGCCTTCGACGATCGCCGTGCGATGCAGCGACTGGCCGGGGACCTGCTGACCGAACCACCGTCCGGCTGCGTCGCCTCTGGCGAACCGACCGGCCTCGGTCGCCGGTTCGCCGAAGCCTGCCGCAAGGCGCTCGAACAGCTCGCCGACCCCGATCGGCTGCGCAGCATCGTCGAGCGGACGTCGAAGGTCATCGTCGCGTCGGCCCACCCCGAATCGCCGCTGCAGGGATGGAGGCACGTGCTGCAGTTGTTGACCCAGCCGCGCGAACGAGGGCCGTTGCTCGGGGACGATGGCGAACCCTTGCCGGCGGCGATGCAGTTGGCGGCGTGGCGCGCGCTGGTGCAGTTGCAGCCGCGCGGGTCGCTGCTGCGGCTGTGGCTGGTGCGATTCGAGGAGTTCCGGCGCGACCATCCCGGGCAGGCGGGCGTGGTGGAGGTCGCCGCGCGCATGCACCTGTTGGCGGGGTCGCCCGCTGCCGAGCAGTGGGCGAATCGCTGGGTGGCACAGGCGAACGGCGACCCGGCTGCTCACCTGTGTCGCATGCAGGCACGGCTTGGCGCTGGGCGGGTGTTGGCCGCCCAGGACGATGCGATCGTCGCGGTGCAGGCATCGATCGATCCCGAACGCACGTTGCGGCGCGTGGTGCAGACCTTGGTTGCGGCGTCGCGTTCGGCCGAGCCCGGTGTGCTGGAGCAGATGCAGCTGATGGCCGACCGGTTCCGTGAACAACTCGAGATCGGCGTGCGCCACCTGGGAGGGGGCCGGTGAGTCGCCGCGGCCGGCAGCCTCGCGTGTGGGCGTGGGCCGTGGGATTCGGCGTGCTGCTTGCGCTAGGCGTCGCGGTGACGCTGATGTTCGTGCACACGGTGCGCGACCGGAGCGGCGATGGTGTTCCGTCCACCGCGGGCGGCGCGGATGTCGAGGCCGAGCTGTCCGAATTGGTGCCGAGCGTCACGCCCTCGGATCGCGAACAGGGCTTCATCGTGCGCGGGATCGTGTTGACGCCCGACGGCCGGCCGGCGGCGAGTGCGGCAGTGACGCTCTATCGCCTGCTCTCCGCGTGGCCCGAGTGGCGGCGCGAGCGCGTCGACGAGGCGATCACCCGCGACGACGGCCGCTTCCAGTTTCGCGCGCCGACCTCCTACGGACACGTGGTCGAAGTCGGTCTCGCCGGTTACGCGGGACGGATCCAGGAGGTGTCCCCGTTCGGGGAGGAGCTGCGCATGCAGTTGCAACCGGCGTTCTCGTTGTCCGGTTTCGTGCGCAACGACCTCGGCGCACCGGTCCCGAATGCGCGCGTCTCGATCGAGTCGGTGCCTCGTGAGCACCGCCGCGCGCGCACGGCGATGACCGCGGCCGACGGCAGCTACCGCTTCGAGGATCTGGCTGCCGGACCGGCGCGTGTCGTCGTGCACCATGAATCGTGGCAGCCGACGGGTGCGTCCGGCATCGTCATCGGCGATCAGCCGCGCGCGACCTTCCGCTTCGAACGGCCGACGATGGCGCCGCTGCGCGGGCGAGTGGTCGGCACCACGACGCAGCAGCCGATCGCCGGCGCCGTCGTCGAACTGTTGCCGATCAACCGGCTCGCCGGCCTGGCCGCGCCGATCGCGACCACCACCGACGTCGACGGCACGTTCCTGCTCGGCGGTTTGCCGCGCGGCAGCATGCGACTGCTGGTGCGACACCCCGAGCACGGCAGCTACCTGCACACGCAGTCGATCGGTGCCGCCGCCCACGACCTGTTGGTCGAGCTGCCGCCGCGCACCGTGGTCCGCGGGGAGCTCTATGCCGCCGGCGACGAGGACGACGACTTCTTCGCCGGAACCGTGCTCGAGTTCGAGGACGAGATCGGCGAGCTGCATTGGGCGGCGGTTGGCGACGACGGCGCGTTTGCATTCCCACGTCCGCTGTCGCCGGGCATCGCGAAGCTGCGGGCCTTGCGCGGCGCGTTCGTGTTCCGCAACACGCAGACGGCCGAGCTCGTCCTGCGCATCGACGAGGACACCGAGAACGTGCTCGAGATCCCGGTGCTGCCGCCGGCGGTCGTGCGCGGTCGCTTCGTCGACGACGATGGCCGGCCGCTCGCCGGGGTGCGCACGGTGCGCACCCAACTGCTGTCGGAGAGCGTGAGGTTCCTCAGCGACGCGGCGTGGCAGCTCGATGCCGCCGCCCTGACCGGGGGGCTGGTGCGGCTGTTCGATGTCGATCGGGACGAACTGCTGGCGGTGTCCGACGACGACGGGCGATTCGAGGTGCGCGGCTTTGCGCCGGGCCCACTGCTGGCGCGTGCGGCCTGTCCGGGCTGCGGCAGCCGTTGGCTGCGGTTGGTGATGCCCAAGCTCGGCGAGGTGTCCGACGTCGGCGACGTCGTGTTGCCGCCCGGCTGCCAGATCTCGGGGCGCGTGCTGCGCGGCAGCAAACCGTTCGTCGGCGCGATGGTCACGGTGGTGTCGCGCGACTGCCAGTCGATGGCGATCACCGACGCCGACGGCGTCTACCACATCACCGACTTGGTGCCGGGCGAATACGACGTCGAGGGGCGGATCACCGGGCGGCCCACCGGCAGCAGTGTGCGGCAGGTGACGGTGGCCGCCGACCAGCCGGCGCGGCACGTCGAGATCGTGCTCGAACTCGGCCGCACCGTGCGCGGCTACGTGCACAACCAGGAGGGGCGACCGCTCGCCGATGTGCTGGTGGCCGTGCGCGGGCGAGCTGCGCAGGTGACGGCGAGCAACGGCAGCGGTCGGTTCGAGATCGAACTGCCGCGCCGCGCCGTGGAACTGGTGGTGACGGTCGGCGACAGGAGCATGCAGAAGGTCGTGCCGGTGCGCGCCGACCAGCGCGAGATCGAGATCGAAGTGGAGACGCCGCCGACCAGCAGCATCCAGGCACGGGTGTTCGGTCTTCCCGGTCGGCACCGGCTGCCCGGTGTGCTGTTGCGCCTGACGCCGTTGAGCCCGGGTGCTGCCTCGATCGCGCGCTGGGTCGAAACCGCGGATGGCGTGCTGCGGTGGGCGCAGGCGCCGTGCGGCCCGGTGCAGGTAGAGATCTGGTGTGAAGGCCATGCACCGTTCGCAAGGGAACTCGAACTCGTGCCGGACGAGGAACACGACCTCGGCGAGATCGTGCTCGAACCGGGAGCACGGCTGCGTGGCGTGGTGCGCGATGATCAAGGGCGTCCGCTGCGCGATGCGTTGGTGTTGCTCGGCGAGGAGACCGATTCCGACTTGTTCACACCGAGTGTGCGCACCGCGGCTGATGGGTCGTTCACCATTCGAGGCGTGAGCAGTCGCTCGCGGCATCTGGTCGTGCGGCACCCGGGCTTTGCCGCGTGTACGCGTGAGCTGCAATTGCCGCGCGACGTGCTGTCGGCCGAGCCGATCGCGATCACCCTCGAACGCGGCGCGACGATCGAGGTGCTGGTCGCCGACGATGCGATTCCCGACGATGGGGTCGTGCAGTTGCGTCGCGGCGGTGCCGTGCTTGCGACCGCGGTGCTCGACGACCGCGGGCGCGCGTGGTTCGCCAACCGCAGCGCCGGCACCTATGAAGTGATGTTGGCCGATGGGGATCTGCCCGATCGGCGGGTCGAAGTAAAGCCCGGTGACACGGTCGTGCGGGTGCGCTTCGCGAACGGCCACAAGTAGGGCCGTTCGGTTGCAGATGGCATCGGCAGCGGCCAAGCTCGTCCCATGCGAGTGCCACACCTGCTCGTGCTGTCGCTGCTGTCGGTGGCGTGTCGCGACCCGGAAGCGGAACGCGGCGGCGAGGCGACGCAGTCGTTGCTCGCGATCCAGGCGCAGGGTTGCGTCCGGTGCCACGACGTCGGCGAGCCGCTGCGGGAGGCGCTGGCTCCGCCGGCCCGTTCGCTGTCGGCGATCGCCGCGGGCGTGCGCCCGGCAGCGGGGGATCCGACCCTTGCGGAGCACTTTGCCGGCGAGCACGCCGCGGACATCCGGGCGTGGTTGGCGACGTTGGCGCCGGCGCGCACCTCGCTGCGGCCGGTTGCGATCGGCGGCGGTCTGATCGAACGCGGTGCGGCGTTGGTCGCCGAACTCGGTTGTCGCGCGTGCCACGACGACGCCGAGCTCGACCGCGCCCGGTGCACCGACCACGAGCACCTGCGCGCGGCACTGCGCAGGCCCGAGCGCGCACACGTGCCGCTCGACGATGGCGAGGCGGCAGCGATCGCCGCGTGGTTGCTGCGCGGGCAGAAGCAGGTGGGCGCGTCGGCGCAGGGTTTTGCCTGGGAGTGCTACGAACTGCCGATCGCGGACGGCGACCTTCCTGACCTCGACGGCCACGAACCGGTGGCGAAGGGCGTGGCGACGCAGATCGACACCTCGGTGGCGACGCGCGCCGACAACTACGCGCTGGTGTTCACCACGACCGTCGACGTGCCGGCGACCGGTCTCTGGTCGTTCGCGACCGCAAGCGATGATGGTTCGTGGTTGTGGGTGGACGACGTGTTGGTCGTCGACAACGCGGGTCTGAAGCCGACCACCCGGCGGCAGGGCTCGGTGCAGCTCGCGGCCGGCAAGCACCAGTTGCGGGTCGTGTTCACGCAGGCTGGTGGTGGCGCCGAGCTGCGCGTGACGTGGCAGCGTCCCGGCGGCGAGGAGCACCAGATCCCGGCAGCGCGCGCGACGGCTTCGGTGGTGCAGCTCGTGCCGCCGCCGTTGGCCACCGCTGCGGTCGAGGAAGCCGCAGTGACGCGCGGACGGGCGGCTGCGCGGGCGGCGCGATGTGACCGCTGCCATGCGGTGAGGGAGGCGGAGTTTCTGGCGTTGCCACCGCCGACCGAACCGCCGCCGTGGGCACGGCTCGCCGGTGGTGCGTGTCGGTTGGCCGCGACCGGTTCGTTGTCCGCTCCGCACACCGAGTTGCCGCCGAAGCTCGCACCCGCCCAACGGCTCGCGCTGGCGCTGCAGGCCGACGGTTGCCTTCGATGCCACGTGCGCGATGGCCGGGGCGGACTGGCCCCCGCGGTGCGCGAGCAGTTGACCGAAGTCGAGGACCTCGGCGAAGAGGGCATGGTGCCGCCCGATCTGACGATGGTCGGCCGGCGCTTGCGACGGGCTTGGATCGCGCGCGTCGTCGGCCAGGGGCACAAGGCGCGCGACTACGTGCGCATGCGCATGCCGGCGTTCGGTGCCGACCGCGGTGAGCAATACGCCGAGTGGTTTGCGGCCGTCGATGCGCCTGGGCTCTCCGACCGGGAACCGGAGTTCGACAGCGCGGCGGTCGAACTCGGCCGTCGGCTGGTCGGCAGCGGCGGGCGCAACTGCGTCGCGTGCCACCGGGTGTCGGGGCGAGCGGCGCTCGGGCCGCAGGGCATGGACCTCGCCCGGCAGTTCGAACGCGTCCGCCCGGCGTGGTTCCACGATTGGTTGGCCCGCCCGACGTCCCTGCGGCCGAATACGCGCATGCCGCAGCTGTGGGTCACCGGCAGCCCGCGCGACGACCGTGAGATCGCTGCCATCCGGGTGTGGTCTTCACTCGGCAGTTCGGCGCCGCTGCCCGACGGCATCGTCGTCGAGGACGGATCGCTGCGCCTCGAGCCGGTGGCTCGGCCGATCCTGCACGGCGCGTTCCTGCGCGGTGTCTCGGCGCGCGCGCTCGCAGTCGGCACCCCCGCCCGCACGCACTTCGCCTTCGATTTGGTCGCGCCGCGGCTGGTATGGATCTGGCGCGGCGCCTTCCTCGACGCGAGCGGTACCTGGCACGGCCGCGCCGGCAAGCTGTTGGAGCCGTTGGGCGAAGACTGGCAGGTCGTCGACGACTTCGTGATCGAGGCGGCGAGTGAGCGTCGCCTGCTCGGGCAACGGCGCACCGAGGACGGGTATCCGGTGTTGCGCGTGCGTTGCGGGAACGCTCGCTACGAGGATTGCATCCGGCCGCGGTTCGCGCGCGGCGGCGGCGTATTGGTGCGCACCATCCGCTGCGTCGCCGGCCACCTGGAGCTGGCGTTCCCACGCGTCGAAGGCTATCGCGCGCTCGTCGCAGGGCAGCCTGCCGCGCGCCACCTTCTCGACGAAGGTCAGCAACTGGAGATCGTCTACCAATGGTAAGCCTGTTGGCCATCGCCGCCCTGCTCCTGCCGCAGGAGCCGGCTTCGCACGGTCCCGTTCCGCAGCGACCGGGACCCGAGGAAGCGAGCTACGTCGAGATCGTCGACGTGCCTTTGCCGGCGAACGTCGTGCTCGAGGTCGGCGGCATGGTGCTGCAAGGTCACACCATGTTCGTCGCCACGCGGCGCGGCGAGGTCTGGAAGATCGCGCACGTCGATGGCCCCGATCCGAATCCGATGCTGTGGGCCGAGGGACTGCAGGAACCGCTCGGGCTGATTGCGCGCGATGGCTGGCTCTACTGTGCGCAGCGCGCCGAGTTGACGCGCATGCGCGATGCGGACGGCGATGGCCGGATGGACGAGATGGAAGTGGTCGCCGACGGCTGGCCGGTTTCCGGGAACTACCACGAGTACTGCTTCGGCCCGACGGTGGCGGGCGATGGTTCGTTCTGGCTGACCTTGAACAACCCGTTCGGGGCCGAGCCGTTCGGCAAGGTCGATTGGCGCGGTTGGGCGATCCGCGTGCCGGCGGAAGGCGGTTCGTGGCAGCCGGTCACCGCCGGGTTGCGTTCCCCCTGCGGCATCGGCACGGCGCCCGACGGCACCGTTTGGTACACCGACAACCAGGGCGAATGGTGCGCCAACAGCAAGTTCGCGCCGCTCCTGGTCGGCGAGTTCCACGGCCACCCGCACGGCATCGAGTCGTGCAAGTTGCCGCGATCGAAGGTCGAATACCCCGGCGAGATCCCGAGCGGTCTGCGCATGGCCGAGGCGGCGGCGACGATTCCCCACTTCACCCTGCCGGCCGTGTGGATCCCCT
>DRKG01000559.1 GCA_011051855.1 bacterium
CAGGTGCACGACCAGCTCGTCGACTTCGAGCGGATCGCCGTCCTTCTTGCGCAGTTCGATCTGCCACTCCTCGACCTCGGCCATGCTGCCGAGCAGCATCGCGCAGTCTTCCAGGTTGACCAGAGTGCCCTTCACCTTCAGCAGTTGCAGATCCTTCAGGCTCGACTCGCGGGTGAGGTCGCTGGAGATGCGCGGTACGGTGCGGCCGCAGTGTGGGCAGGGGTCGTACTGCAGGCCGCCGCGCACGCGGTCGCCGGTGCGGTAGCGGAACACCGTGCTGGCGCGCGCCTGCAGCGGCGTGAACACCAGTTCGCCGTCCTCGCCGTCGGGTACGATTTCGCCAGTGTCCGGGTCGATGACTTCGAACACCGCGAGGTCCGGGTAGAGGTGGTAGCCGGTGTAGGCGTTGTCCTTGGTCGGGCACTCGGCCCAGGCCATGCGTGCCTCGGTGAAGCCGTAGGTGCCGAACACGCGCACGTCGTGCGCGCCGGTCGCGGCCAGGAGCTGCACGATCTTGTCCTTCATACCCGGTGGTACGCGTTCGGCGCCGAGCACCACGCAGCGGATCGACGACAGGTCGAGACCGTCGGCGACCGCGCGCCGCAGCAGGTGGTAGACGTAGCCGGGCACGCCGATCAGCGCGTTGGCACCCAGGCGCGAGATCGCGCGCAGGTCTCCGGACGACCCCATCACCTTGCCGCCGCCGGTCGACAGCGCCATCATGCCGGTCGCTTGGCCGGCGAAGAACACCTGCCAGAACGCGAGGTGCGGGGCGTAGGGGAACACGTTGGCGATCCGGTAGTCGGGATCGAGCGCCATCACGTCCACCAGCCGCGCCCCCGTGGTGTGCAGGTTCTGGATGTCGTGAGGGGAGTAGAAGAACGGCACCGGTTCGGCCGAGCGGCCGGTCGTGAAGGTCATGAAGCTCGGCGCGAACTCCGCGCGAACGCGTTCGCGCACCGCGGCCGCGCCCTGGGTCCACTTCTGCCACAACAGCGGCAGCTTCTTGCTCAGCGGCCACGCGCGCTTCAGCGACGCCGGGTCGGGCTGCAGAATGAATTGCTTGAAGCGCTGCGGGTCGTCAGTGGTCGGCAGCAGGTCGCGCTTCTGCGTCAGCGGCAGGCGGCGCAGGTCGTCGACGGTGCGGATCTGCTCCGGCCGCACGCCGGTCTCGTCGAATAACGCCCGGTAGAACGGCGAGAACGGGTAGAGGTACTCGCGTACGTAGCGCCGCAGCAGGTCGTTCTGCGCCGCGCGCTGCTCGCCGCGCGGCAGGCGTTGCAGTCGTTGCCAGGCCGTCATCGGTAGTTTGGCTCCTCCCGGGTGTCAGTACTAGTTGTCGACCGCTGCGGGTTGCGCCCTTCAGGCAACCTCGCGGCACAACCGATCTAGGAAGGAAGGGGGCGGCTACGGGTCCGTCGTCATCGCGGCATCACACGACCGTGACCAACTCCGATACACATCAGGAAAGCCCCGATCGGGGGCGTGCGCGTGCCGGTCGGGCCAACCGGCAGTGCCTGGCGGTCGGTCGGGCGCCGAAGCCCCGTCGCACGGTGTTGGTGCTCGGCGGCGGCGGCATGCGCGGGTTCTGCCACATCGGCATCGTGCGTGCGATCGAGCGCCTGGGCCTGCAGATCGACGAGGTCGTCGGCACCAGCATGGGAGCGGTGATGGGCGGCCTGTTCGCCGGTGGTCACGACAGCGCGATGATGGAGGAGGCGGCGCTCGACGTCTCGCTGAAGGACTACTTCCGCCTCAACCTGGTCAAGTTCCTGGTGCGCGGCTACCGCCATGCATCGGTCTACAAGGGGCGCACCTTCCGCCAGTTGCTCACGCAGTGGCTGCCGCAGCAGTCGTTCGAGGAACTCGATCTGCCGTTCTTCTGCAACGCGCTGTCGCTGACCACCGGTGCCTCGCACTTCTTCGGCATGCCCGGGGCGGCGGCGATACCGGTCGCCGACGCCGTGTATGCCAGCGCCTGCCTGCCGACGATCTTCGAGCCGGCCGAGATCGGCGGTGATCACTACATCGACGGCGGCATGACCGAGACGCTGGCGCTGCGCATCGCCAAGGCGCGCGAGGCCGACCTGGTGATCGCCGTCGACCTATCGCACCGCGACATGCACAAGGTCACGCCGTATCGCGCCACCTTGCCGCACATCCTGTTCCAGACCTATGAGGTGATGGGGCAGGCACTCAACGAGAACAACCTGCACCGGTTCGTCGACGAACGCACCGTGCTGATCAAGCCGAAGGTTTCGCACCTGCCGCTGCTCGAGATGCCGGACGTCAACGAGATCGTGCGACTCGGCGAACGCGAGGCGCTCGAAGTGCTGACGACGCACCCGTTGACGCGCTACCTGTGCGATCCGGAGGTTGTCGCGGACGAGGACCGCGAGGTGCAGCGCCCGCGCGACCACGTGTATCTCGACGTCGACATGAACGCGTGCATCCACTGCGGCATCTGCGCCGCGACCTGCGCCACCCAGGGCTACGCGGCGGTTCCGGTCGGCGACGTCGTGCGCAAGCTGCACAACTACGAGTGCACGCGGGACATGGCTTGCGAGCGCAACTGCCCGACCAACGCGATTACGTTGCGCAATCTGTAGGGCGGTGGGGGCGCGGTCGTGGCAAACGTTGCCGGTCAGCACTTGTGTTGTTGATCAAATAGACACGCCGGCGCTGGAACTCACCGTCCGACAAGGTCGCGTGGATACTCGTGGGCGCCAGCTCAACCGTTCCCACGCCGTCGTCCGGAATCATGGCGTCCGGAATCATGGCGTCCTGATCCCGCAGTGGTTGGAAGGATATAGCCCTGCTCTCGTCGTTGCAAGAAGGTGTTGCCCCTGACAGTGCCGCGAAGAACAGAAGCATCGATGCCCTCTGTCTGCGGGCCACAATCAGAGCGATCACGCAGGCGGCAGAAACGCCGACCATCATATATGTGGGCCAGTCTGCAGGCTCCTTGGGCACGATGGGTGGCCGGTTAGCCACCGTCGCATCATGCGCGAGGCGCTCTGGCACCCACTCTGGTGCTCCTTCCACGACCCTGGGGAAGGGAGGCTGTCCAGGTGTCGGTCCAGAGACTTCATCTTGCTCCGAAGGTGCCTCATACGGAGCGGGGCTTCGGACCGAGCCCGGAGGGAGGGGGGCGGGGATCCCCTTGGTCGGATCGAAGACATGCGCAGGAGAGTTCGATCGCTCGTCGTAGCCTTCATGCAGTTCGGTTGGGGTGAAGGCTATGGAAACCGCGTCAGGTGGTGGGGTTTCCGGCTGGTGCAGCTTGACCCTCAGGCTTGCCGTGTCCGAAAGTTCCCCAGACCCAGCGACGAAAGTCCTTCTCTCCAGGGATCGACAACCCTGGGAATGATTCCATAGGCTATGCCACTCGAGGACGGGGCGTCCGGCATAGTCGAACAGGGAAGCAATCAGTCGCACGGTTGGGCCGGCGACTGTTACCCGCAGGAAGCCACGTCGTGCCGTGACCGGCATCTGGAATCCAGCTGGCCGAACAGTAGCCACGATCTCGGGATGGAGGCGATACCCGCCCTGGTCGCGATGACCGTGCTTGATGAAATAGCGGACCACGGATGCGTGTTCCCGCACTTGCCCATGAAGGTAGAGGTTCTCAACGCGATGTTTGGGCGTTCGGTCGTATAGGTGATACATAGAGGTGCTGCCCGCGTCGTTGCGCATGACGACATAATCTTCCTCTACAAGTACCTGTAACACGAAATAGCCGTTCTCGTCCAGGGCTCGAGGGCCGATCGAGGTGACCTTCTCCGAGAAAACGTCACCATGTGCCGGAATCCAGGCGACGTATTCCTGTGTGGTATGCCATTTCTTCTGACCTCCTTCATTCACGTAGGCCTGCAAGTAGTTCTCGAGGTCAATATGCGCAGCAAGTAACTCCTGCGGCACCCGATCCCGTTCCTTGCGCACGTCGGCAAGAGCCGCATCAAAGACTTCGCCGGGCAGGGCTCTGATGTGAAACTCGGTGACATAGGTCCAGCACCCGGGAAGTCTGCCGACGTCCGGGGCGGGAATCGTGGCCAGCCAGGCCGGCGTACGATCCTGTGCGGCAGGGGCGGCCTGAAAGACCAGGGCGAGCAAGCAAACCCATCGGGAAGTCATAGTTGGACCGTTTCGCAGGATGCAGTTGGAACCGTGTGGATACACATGAACTGTCTAGCCCGATCTATGCATGAAACAGTGCCTCCGGTGCGTGCAATCCGCGTTCAGGCAGGGAAGGCGACTGCAGAAGCGCAGGCGGGGCGCTGGCCCCGCTGAGCATTCTGCCAAGGAGTTCGCGGAGCGA
>DRKG01000560.1 GCA_011051855.1 bacterium
CACGCAACAACTCTTCGATCTGCAAACTCACGTCATCTCCCCCTTCCGAAAGCCGATAAGCGCTTCCGGCACTCGGATCGGTCGCCTCCGGAGCCCGCTTGACGCAACACTCAAGCGTTGCCCCAAGGCGGGACGCCGACGCGATGAAGGTGCCACCAAGACTGCGCCGGGCGCACGACCACCCACCCGGTGCTAACGTTGCTTTCCGCCGATGACCGAACGTCACGAGCCAACTGATCCGCCGCAGCCGCGTCTGCCGGCCGACGTGCCGCTGGCGGCTCTCGACAAGAAGGCCCTGTTCGTCAACCGCGAACTGTCGTGGCTGGCGTTCAACCGGCGCGTGCTCGAAGAGGCCCAGGACGCGCACACACCGCTGCTCGAGCGGATCAAGTTCCTGGCGATCGCGAGCACCAACCTCGACGAGTTCTTCGAGATCCGCGTCGCCGGCATCATGGAGATGATCGACGCCGGCATCCAGACCGAGAGCCACGACGGGCTGAAGCCCGCCGACGAACTCGCGATGGTGCGCGCCGACGCGCACGCGTTCTCGAACGCGATGCATCGGACTTGGTGTGAACACCTACTGCCGGACCTGGTTGCGGCGGGGTTCCACTTCCCGGCGATCCGCGAACTCGCCGCCGAACAGAGCAAGTGGGTCGACACCTGGTTCGAACGCGAGGTCTACCCGATCCTGACGCCGCTGGCGATCGACACCGCGCACCCGTTCCCGGTGCTGCTCAACAAGTCGCTCAACATCGTCGTATTGCTGCAGGACCCGCAGAAGGGCCGCCGCGCCCATCGCATGGCCGTGGTCCAGGTGCCGCGCACGCTGCCGCGTGTGATGCAGTTGCCCGAACACGACGGCCACCGCTGCTACGTGTTCACCGCCGACGTCGTGCAGGCCAACCTGCACACGCTGTTCCCGGGTCTCGAAGTCGTGCACACCAGCACGTTCCGGGTCACCCGCGACAGCAACCTCGAAGTCGACGAGATGCAGGCCACCGACCTGATGAGTTCGATCGAGAAGGAACTGGTCAAGCGGCGCCGCGGCGAACCGGTGCGCCTGGAGATCGACAGCGGCGCTCACCCGGAGGTGCTCGAGCGGTTCCTGAAGGCGTTCGGCCTCGAAAGCGACGATGTCTACTTCTGTGACGGCCCGGTCAACCTGGGCCGCATCATGGAGCTCTACTCGCTGATCGAGAGGCCCGATCTCAAGGAGCCCCAAGCCCAACCGCGCCGGCTGTGGCGGTGGCGTTCGCCGGACGACATGTTCAGCGACCTGCGCGACGGCGACATCCTGCTGCACCATCCGTACGACTCGTTCGCGACCGTCGAGGACTTCGTACGCCTGTCGGCAAGCGACCCCAGCGTGCTCGCGATCAAGCAGACGATCTACCGCGCCGGCACCGAGAACGTGATGGTCGATTCGCTGATCGAGGCAGCACAGCGACGCAAGCAGGTGACCGTCATCGTCGAGTTGAAGGCGCGTTTCGACGAAGAGGCCAACATCCACTGGGCCCGACGCATGGAGCAGGCCGGTGTGCACGTCGTCTACGGCATCGTCAACATGAAGACGCACGCAAAGTGCACGCTGATCGTGCGCCGCGAGGACGACGGCACCCTGCGGCGCTACTGCCACCTCGGCACCGGCAACTACAACCCGTCGACCGCGCGCCTCTACACCGACGTCGGCATGCTGACCGCGCGCCGCGAACTCGGCGAAGAGGTCGCCGAAACGTTCAACATGATCACCGGGTTCACGCGCGCGCCGCAGATGGAGCACCTGCTGGTAGCGCCGTTCACGCTGCGCGACCAGCTCCTGCGCCTGATCCGCGGCGAGATCGAAAACCACGACGCCGGTCGTCCCGCTGCGATCAAGGCCAAGCTCAACAACCTCGCCGACCCGACCGTGATCCTCGCCCTCTACGAGGCATCGCGCGCCGGCGTCGAGATCGACCTCTGCGTGCGCAGCGTCTGCTGTTTGCGGCCGGGCGTGCCCGGCCTCAGTGAGAACATCACCGTCAAGGCCATCGTCGACCGCTTCCTCGAGCACAGCCGCGTCTACTACTTCGAGAACGCCGGCGACCCGAAGGTCTACCTGTCGTCGGCGGACTGGATGATCCGCAACCTCGACCGCCGCGTCGAAGTCGCCACCCCGGTGCTCGATCCCGACCTCAAGGAACGACTGGTCGCCGAAGTGCTCGAGCTGTCCCTGCGCGACAACGTCAAGGCCCACCGCATCCTCCCCGACGGCCAGAGCGAACGCATCGTGCGCGCGCCCGACGAACCGCCGCTGCGCAGCCAGGCGGCCCTGCTCGAGCAGGCGATGCGCAAGCAGGATGTCACGCCGGAAAGCCGCCGGCGCAAGAGGGACAAGAAGAAGCGGCGACGGTAGCAAGTCCGCTTTGGCCCGGAGTTCAAGTGCAGGCCGCCGGGGCCAAGGCGCGAGAGACGAACCGCATAGCGAACGGGCGCCGTCGGCGGACGCCCGGCACTGCGAACAAGACGAAGCCCCGAACAAGACAAAGCCCCGAGAGCTGCCTTGGCGGCCGCTCCCGGGGCTGTTGAGCTGGCGAGGACGACGGGAATCGAACCCGCAACCACCGGATCGACAGTCCGGTACTCTAACCAATTGAGCTACGTCCCCTCACTGGGGGCGGGGGAATCTACCGGGCGACGCCGGGTTTGCAAGCATCTTCTCGCGGACGGCGGTGGCCCCGGGCGAGCGCCGCGGGTAGAAAAATCGGCCGACGGGCTCTCACCTCCGCCGGCCGAAGCCACTCTTCGCTCTCTCGTGTCGAAGCGGCACCCCGTCGCCGGGGGCCGACTCGACACATACGCGATCTAGGACGCGCGGTTCCCGAGGCCAAGTCCACCAAGGAATGTTCTTCCCCGGCTCCGCAGACGGCCCCATGGCACGGCTGCGTCTGGCGTTCGCCGGGCGCGACGGGGGGCCGCAACCACATCTGTCGGTCGACGGCATGACGCCTGCCGGCCCCAACCTGTCCCACTGGCCGGGGAACCGCACACCGCGCCAGTGGAAGCGCGATCTCAGCACCGGCATCGCGCTGGCGTTCGCCCGCGGCGAAGCAACCGAGCAGGAGGCGTTCCTCGGCGACGCCACGTGGGTCGTCAACGACCACTACGACACCGACGGCTTCGGCTCGCTGCTGGCGATCCTGCGGCCGGAGCTGGCGTTCGCACGCGAAGAACGGCTGCTGGCGGCCGCGGCGACCGGCGATTTCGGCGTCTGGCAGACCTGGCGCGGTTTCGCGATCGACCGCATCGTCAAACACTTGGCCGACGAACACTCCCCGGTGAAGGGGGCGTTCTCGCCGGTCGCCGACGATCCGGACGAACGCTCGCTGGCGCGCTATCGCTGGCTGATCGAACATGCCGAGTCGGTGCTCGACCACCCC
>DRKG01000561.1 GCA_011051855.1 bacterium
CATGCGGCGCACGGTGGCCAGCACCTCGGTCTCGAACGTCGGCACGCACGCACAGACGACGCGGTGTCGGTAGTCGGACTTGTTGTTGATCGGAGCGGCGTGCAGTTCCTGCAGCAGGTCCTCGCTGCAGCAGCGAACCTTGATGAACTCATCGATCAAGTCGAAGTACTTGATCACGAACGCAGCCCCTGGATGCTTCAAGTGTCTGTCCCTTGTGCCCTGGTCCTTGACCCCTAACCTTTCGGGTGCGGCGGCGAACGGACTTGACGCCGGCCCGCATGAATCCCCGAAGTGCTGGCGAATGCGCGCGTAACCGCACCGTGATCCCGTCGACCAAGTTGCTGGCGCTGCTCGTCCACCGTGGCGTGGTGGCGCCCGACGTGGCCCGCGACGCGCTGGCCTCCGGCGATCCCGGATCGTTCCTTGCCAAGGCCGGCGTATGCGATGCCGCGCAGTGGCGCGAGTGGCAGCGCACCGAAGGCGGCACGCGGCCGGTGCTGCGTCGCTACGAACTCGGGGAACTGCTCGGCGAGGGCGGTGTCGGGCGCGTGTTCGCGGCGCGCGACCGCACCGACGGGCGCGAAGTGGCGTTGAAGGTGCTCAGGCCCGAGCACGCCGACGATGCCGTGCAGGCGGAGCGGTTCGTGCGCGAGGCGCGATTGCTGATGGAGATCGATCATGCGCACGTCGTCAAGGGGCTGCGCGTCGCCAAGGAAGGCAGCACGATCTTCTTCGCCATGGAACGGCTCGCGGGCCGCTGCCTGCAGGATGCGCTCGCCGACGACGACTTCGGCCTGCCGGTAGCGGGAGGGGGAGGGCGGCTCGACGAGGAGCTCGCCCTGCAGGTCGTCGTCGACATCGCTTCGGCGTTGCAGGCCCTGCACGAGCGCGGCCTGGTGCACCGCGACGTCAAACCGGGCAACGTGATCTGGTCCGAGGATCGCGGCGCGGTTCTGATCGACCTCGGCTTTGCGCTCGCGTCGGAAGGCGACGGTGCCGGCGACACCACTGCCGGCACCGTGCACTACATCGCGCCCGAGCAGGCGCGCGGCGAAGGGGACCTCGACGTGCGCGCCGACATCTACGCGCTCGGTGCGACGCTCTATCACCTGACCACCGGCTCGTTGCCGTTCGAAGGGCGCACGTCGGAGGAAGTGTTGGCCAAGCAGGTGCTCGAGTCGCTGTCCGGCGAACGCATTCGCGCATGGAACCTGTCGCCGCAACTGCGCTACTTCCTCGAGAAGATGATGGCCAAGGACGTCGAGATGCGCTTCCAGACCCCACGGCAACTGCAGGAGGAAGTGCAGGCCTTCCTCGCCCAACGCCGCCACGAACGCGCGCTCGCCGAGCGGTCGAGCCGGCCCCGGCTGGGAGGGCGTCGCCGCAGCACGCCTCCCGGGCGATCGAATCGTCGTTACCGCCGATGACCGACGAGCGGCGAGAAGGCTTCCCCTTCCGGTTCGCCTGCAGGCGTTCGGGCAACTGCTGCGCGATTCCCGGTGGGTTCGTGCGGGTCCGCGCGGAGGAGCGCCGGGCGATCGCCGACTACCTGGGGCTCACCGAGGCGGCGTTCTCCAGCCGCTATCTGGAAGCCGACGGCGGGCACCTCAAGGACGGCCTGGGCAGCCGCTGCGTGTTCCTGCGCGACGGAGGCGAGGCGGCCTGCAACATCTATCCGGTGCGACCGCAAAAGTGCCGCGAATGGCCGTTTTGGCCCGAAGTTCGCGACGACCCGGATCTGCTCGCCCAGGTGCAGCGCAGGTGTCCGGGAGTGACGCCCGACACGTAGCGGGCGCCGTTTCGCAGGCGCCGCGTGCGCTGTCTGCCGGATACGTCCATCACCGGGCGGAGGCGTGCATCGGAACCGATCGGGGCACGGTCCCGTCGGCCGATGCATCGATCGAGAACGCGCCCGTCCAGTTCCGGCCTGCCGCGTCGACGTGACGGAGAAGATAGTCGCCGTGCGGAAGCACTGCGGCGATTTGGACCGCAGCATCCGGCTGGATGCGAATCGTAGCCGGTGGTCGGTTGCCGCCCACTTCGGCGATGGTGAAGTCCAGGGCGGACTCGGTCATGCGGGGTGGTAGTCCCCGTGGTCGCAGCCGGTAGAGACTCGCGGCTCGCAATTCGACGCGAACGTCCGTCGTCTGGCCCGCGCGCACGGTGAATGGATGGGCGTCGATCCATTCCGTTGCGCGCCCGAGCACCGACAGCACGTAGTCCCCCGCGACCAGTCGCTGTTCGAAGGTCGCCCGGTCGGCGCGCGCGACCCGGCGGGGTAGATCGGCACGCTGGATGGTGGCCAACACGTGATCGGCGGGCTGCCCATCGGTGCGCAGCAGGGTGACCTTCACCCCGCCGACCTGCCGGGACTGCAGGTCGCAGTGTTCGGTGCATCCCTGTAGCAGCTCGCGGACTTCGCCGACGAGGGTCGGTGCATCCGGCGATGTGGATTCGGCGAACACGCGGTACCGGCCGGGCGGCAGCGGGCCGATGCGATAGCGCCCGCGGTCGTCCGTGCGGTCGACCTCGGCCCAACTCGTCTCGTTCCGGCACACGAATACGCGCGCGGCGGAGATGCCGCGGCTCCGTTCGTCGCGGCAGGTGCCTTCGATCCAGCAATCGGCGGCCCAGTGCGCCGGCAACAGGATCGTCGCCTGGTCGCCGTACCACGAAACGTGATCGTCGACGGCGCGGAACAACGGTTCGCCTGCCAGTCGTAGCCGCAGGCGCGGGCGCTTCCCCTGGCGGTTCGGGAGGCGGAACCTGCCGAGCGTGTCGGCTTCGACCACGACCTGGTCGGGGTGCAGTGCGGACGGCGGCCACTGCGCTTGCACCTGGACCGAGTCGGACCAGGTGCCGTTCGGGGGCACGATGGTGCCGAGGATCGTCGTCGCCGCCGCGAGCGTGAGGTCGTGGTGGTCGTGTCGGCCGGCGGCCAAGCATAGGGCGTGCACGGTCGGGGCGCGCCCCGGGGAAGAGACCACGATGCAGCCGTCGCCCGCCGGCAGGCTCTCGTACAGGAATCGGCCCGCGTCGTCGGTGCGCACGCCGATTGCCGTGCCGGCGTCGCCGCTGTGGAAGCGGACCGTGGCGCCGGCGATCGGCTGCCCGTCGGCGCTGCGGATTCGTCCCGAGAGCGTGGCTCCTCGCGTCATTCGGAGTCGGTGGGTTGGGCTGCCGTCGGCGGTTACGGTCAGCCAACTGCGGAGAGGAGCCATGCCGACGGCGCGGACCACCACCGGGTGGCGCCCTGGGCGGAGGGCCAGGGTGGCGAAACGACCGTTCCGGTCGGTGCGGCCGACGAGCGGCGGAGAAGTCCAGGGTGTGGCGCCTTGCGCCAGTGCGAGAGGCGTTGCATCGGCCGAATACCCGACATGGACGGCGGCGTCGGCAACCACGATGCCCTGTTCGTCTTGGACCTCGAGGGTCAAGGAGCGACCCCTTGGGCCGAGTTCGAGCCGGACCACGTCGTCGGTCTGGTCGGCGGGTCTGGCAAGCCGCACGGCGGGACCGCGGCTCAGGCGGGGATGGCGCGCCGCGAGCAGGGCGCCGGTGGGTAGCCCGAACAGCTCGAATCGACCGGCGTCGTCGGTGTGGGTGACTTCCTGGCCTCGCCATGGCCCGGTCGGCTCGCAGCCGAGCCACACGGACGCGCCGGCCACCGGTCTGCCCTCGGCGTCGACGACGACGCCGCGGGTACGCCGATCCGACAGCAGCGCGATGGCGAACGATGGGTCCCGGCCGTCGACGGTGACGAGTTGGCTGGTCCTGCGCCAAGTCGTGTTCCGATCGGCGGTGACCCGGTAGATGCCCGGTGCGAGGTCGTGCCAGCGGGCTCTGCCTGCCGCATCCGTGACCCGAGTGCGTCGATGAAGCAACGGATCCAGTGTCCAGGCCGGTTCCAGGGTGAGGCCCACGCCCGCGACGCCGTGACCGTCGCGTTGCGTGACCGTGAACGAGAGTCCGTGGGCGTCGTTGGCGACTGGCAGTAGCTCCCGTTGCGGCGCGGGGGCCGCCACCCGGCTGGCCGGCGAGGTGCGTTCGTCGGTTCGTTCGTCATCCGCGGAAACTGCCGCGATCTCTCCGCCTGCGGTTGCCGGCGCGTCGACCCGGTGGTTCCACGGCATCGAAACCGCGAATGCGATCGCCAGCGCGAATGATGCGGTAGCCCCGGCGGCCGCAACGGCGCGGGATCGAGCGGCGGCCCAGGCGCGTCGACCGAATGCCAGTAGTAGCGCCGGAGGTGCCCAGCGCCGCAGCGCATCGCGCAGGCGCCGCATGCCGCGGTGGAGGCGAACGCGCAGTGTCGACCGCTCGACTCCGAGGCTCTCGGCGATCTCGACGGGTGAGCGTTCGGCGAGCAGGTACTGCGCCAGCGGTTCGCGGTAGCGGGACGGCAGATCGTCGATCGCGGCGCGCACGTCGGCGTCGAGTTCGACGCGGTCCAGATCGGGTGGGTTCGCGGGTTCCCGCTGCCGGCTCGGCAACCTGCCGTGGTGCCGACGTCGGCGCAGGTCGCCGCGCGCGAGGTGCGCCGCGCGAAAGGTCAGGATGCCCTTCAGCCACGGCAGCAGCGGTCGGTTCGGGTCGAAGCGCGCCGCGCCTTCGATGGCGGCGATGAAGGTTTCTTGGATCAGGTCCTCCGCGTCGCACGCGTCGGTGCCAAGGCGACGTGCGAGCCGCCGCAGCGGCGCTCGGCAGCGGTGCATGCAGTGCTCGAGAGCGGCTTCGTCACCGGTGTCGAGGTAGTTACGGAAGAGCTGTTCGAGCGAATGGGGGGGCACGCCGGTCTGGGGTAGTTGCGCGAGGGGGCTTGGTTACGGTCACTTGTCCGGTCGCAAGGAGCTGTTTCGCGAATCCCGCGGGTTTTCCTCGCCGCATGAAACAGTCGACCCGCGTGCGGGCAAGGGATCGTGCCCCCTCTACCCGTTCCAAGAACCGGACCAAGTCATGACATCGTTCCTCACCCGTATTCCCGGCCGGCTACTCACTCCCAGCCGATACCTGGCGCTGTGCGGCGCCCTCTCGATGGCGGGATCGCTTACCGCGCAGTTCTCGGCCGATTCGTTCGAAGCACACCGCTACGCGCTTGGCACGTTGCCCGGTGGCAACATGTGGACTGGTCAGGACGGCTGGTTGCAGATTTCCGCCGCTGGCTCCACGAACCTAGCGGCGACTACCGTTCAGGATTCCGATGTGCGCAGCGGTGGCCAGGCTGTGCGGTTCGACGCTTCCCAGCTCGCGCCAGGTGCCATCGTCGAACTGCGGCGCAATGCCCTGTTCCCGCTCGTCAGCGGGGTGCTCGAGATCGAACTCGACTTCAAGATCACGTCGGGCGCGAATCCCACCGAATGGGAGATCTACTCGCAGCCATACCCACATCCCGGCACGGCGTACCTCCGTTGGTGGATCGGCGCGAACGGCCGGATCGAGTACCTGGACACTCCAGCGCGCGTGCTCGTGCAAACCAACACCTACGTCGCCAAAGACGTATGGCACCATTCGCGCACGGTCGTAGATGTGTTCAACGACCGAACCGAGATCTACCTCGATGGTGTGTTGGTTGCGACTGGTACCCCGATCGGCATCGGGCCCCAGGGAAGCGACCACGGCTTCACCCAGATCACCGCCTATGGTGCGGGAGACGACCAGTTCCTGTTCGACAACTTCACGGTGCGTGAGCGAACCGCCGAGCACGGGCTGACCGTGGATCTGCCACGCATGCCGATCGGTGTGCGATCGGTCTTGAACTTGCGTCTCGCCGGGGGTGCGAGTGTCGCCAACCGATCCTACGCCGTGCTGGCATCGCTCAGCGGAACGTCTCCCGGTGCGCCGTTCGGCAGCATCGTGCTGCCTCTCAACGTCGACGGCTTTTTCGGTCTGATGGTCACCCAAGTTG
Organism: bacterium; assembly: GCA_011051855.1. Lineage (GTDB taxonomy): Bacteria > Planctomycetota > UBA1135 > UBA1135 > UBA2386. The sequence goes on from DRKG01000561.1 coordinate 5,903, forward strand.
GCACCGGCCAGCTGCCCGGCTTCCTCGGCACGCTCAACAGCGATGGCAACGCGTTCGCCGACTTCGACACCCAGATCGCCGTGCCAGCGGCGTTGCTCGGCCTGCAACTGGACTTCGCCTGGCTGACGCTGACCCCGATCGACGCCGCGTCGGAACCGGCCGGGGTCGTCGTGTCGCAATAGGCGTCGGAGCGTGTAGGCGCAACCGTTCTCCGGCGACAGGCTATCGCTCGACGCGCCGCCAACGCCTGCGGCGCAGGTCGATGGTGCGCTGCCGGAGGTCGCTGGCGCGCTCGACGTCGACGCGCATGTGACGACCGTCGCGGTGCACGCGCACGACGCAGCACAGGCCGACGCCGTGCACGTCGAGCCAATCGCCGCGTTCGATGCCGCGGATCGGTTCGTCGTCGCTGCCCCGCTGGTCGTCACGTCCGCGAGTCAGTGCCTTCGGTGCGGGCATATGGGTGTCTTGCCAGGAGGCGACTTCGACACACACGTCGCACGCTCCGCAGCCGTCGGCG
>DRKG01000562.1 GCA_011051855.1 bacterium
GCTCGGCGACCTTGAGCACGACGTCGGGGGGGACCACCAACACGGCGAGGTCCACCGGCCCCTTGATCGATTGCACCGACCTGTGCGCCGGGATCGACAGCACCACTTCGGCCTTCGGATTGACCGGGTAGACCGGTCCCTGGAAGCCGCCCGCGATCAGGTTCGCGACCACCTGCCTGCCGATCGAACCCTCGCGCCGGCTGGCACCGACCACCGCCACCGAACGCGGCCGGAAGATGCCGTCTAGACCTTTCGTATTCGCCATGTGCAGAGTGCGGCAGGTTAGCGGCACGACCTGCCTGACGAAACGTTGCCGCCCGTGCTTGCGTGATCGCCGGCCACACCCATGATCGCCCGCACCACCATGCCGCCGTTCCTCGAAGCCCTGCGACCACACCAGTGGGTCAAGAACCTGCTGGTGCTGTTTCCCCTGTTCTTCACGGACCAGGCGTTCGCCCTCTCCGGCTGGATCGCGGCGCTGACCGCATTCGGCTCGTTCTGCTTCGCGGCGAGTTCGATCTACCTGCTCAACGACATCCTCGACCGGCACGAGGACGCCCGCCACCCGAAGAAGCGCCATCGCCCGATCGCCTCCGGTCGCCTGCCGATCGGCGCAGCATGGGGCGAACTGCTGATCACGGTCGCGACTTCGGCCACCCTGGCCCTGCTGGCTCCCGCCGGCGAACGCTCGTTCCTGCTGTGGCCGGCGAGCTACCTGGCGCTGAACGTCGCCTACAGCTTCTACCTGAAGCGGCTGGTGATCGTCGACTGCATGTGCATCGCCATCGGCTTCCAGTTGCGGGTGATGGCCGGCGCCGCGGCGATCGACGTCGAGGCGTCGAAATGGCTCCTCCTGTGCACGTTCTTCTTCGCGCTGTTCCTGGCGTTCTGCAAGCGCTTCGAGGAGATCGGCCGGCAGACCGAGGCGACCGGGCAGACGCGCAAGACGATGTCGGAATACACGGCGCCGTTCCTGAACATGCTGATCGGACCGCTCGCGGCGCTGAGCATCCTCAGCTACGCGCTCTACACGGTCAGCCCGGAGACCGTCACCCGCCACGGCACCGACCGGCTGATGTTCACCGTGCCGTTCGTCTGCTATGGCGTATTCCGCTACCTGTTCCTCGTCTACCGCAAGAGCGAAGGCGGCGACCCGGCGAAGCTACTGTTCCGCGACGTGCCCTTGCTACTGTCGGGGATGTTGTACGTCGGGACCGTACTCGGTATCCTCGGCGCCACCGGCACCCACTGATGCACGACAGGTTCAAGGAACACGTTCGGGATCGTCTGCGTGACGACCTCGCGAACGGCAAGACGATCGTCTTGTCGGCGAAGGAACTCGAAGACGCCGCACTGCGGCGCGACCTGCCCGAGATGCTCGAGCGACTGGAACGCGAGCATGCCGCGCAGATCGGCGGCGGGCCCGACATCGAAGGCTACACGGTTCTCGCCAAGATCGGCCAGGGCGGCATGAGCTCGGTCTACCTGGCCCGCCAAGACGCACTCGGTCGCTACGTCGCGATCAAGGTGCTGCCGACGTGGCTCGACAGCAGCGACCGCGCGCGCTCCCGACTGGTGCAGGAGGCTCACGCGCTGGCGAGCGTGCGCCACCCGAACATCGTCGTCATCCACGACGTCATCGATGGCCAGGAAACCCTCGCGATCGCCATGGAATGGGTCGACGGGCGCACGCTCGCCGACCTGCTGTCGGCACTCGCCGGTAGCCAGAGCGAGGAAGTCGCAAGGATCTGCGACGTCCTCGGCGCGTCGCCCGCGGCGCGCGAGCAGTTCGAGACCTCGACGACCCGGGTTTTCGTGCGCATGATGCGCGACATCGCGAAGGCTGCGCAGGCGGTCCACGACGCTGGCCTTCTACACCTGGATATCAAGCCGTCGAACGTGCTGGTGCGCCGAGACGGCACCCCACTCCTGGCCGACTTCGGGGTGGTGCGTGAGATCGCCTCCGACCTGACACACACCCGGACGTTCGCCGGCACCCCGGCCTACGCCTCGCCGGAGCAGATCCGTCGGCGCGACCACGAAATCGGCCCTCGCAGCGACGTCTACAGCCTCGGCCTGACGCTCTACGAGCTGCTGTCGCGCCAGCAGCCGCTGAAGTCACTCGACTTCACCGGCATCGTGCAATGCGTCGAGACCGGTCGCATGCCGCGGCTGTCGCAGGTCGCAGCGGTACCCGGGGATCTGGAGAACATCGTGCACAAGGCGATGGCGCCCGAGCCGGAGCACCGCTACGCGAGCGCGAGCGCACTCGCCGAGGATCTCGATGCCTTCCTCGCCGGCAGGCCGGTGAAGGCTCGCCCGCTGAGCAGCATGCAACGGCTGCGACGCTGGGTGCGCAACGAACCGTGGCAGGCGGCACTGGCCCTGGCGCTGGCGCTGCTGCTGCCGGCGCTGGCGGTGCTCGGCACCTACTTGGCGCTGCAGCTCCCCGCGATCGAGCAGGTCGAACGCGAACGGCAGAAGATGCAGGTCAACCGGATCAAGCAGGAGGCCGTGCAGACGTGGCTCATCCGCGCGCGCAACGAACGCGACCTGCGCCAGATGCTGTCCCGGGCCGTGGCCCTCGATACCGGCAACTCCGCGGTCGTCTGCATGGTCGCGATGTCCAACCAGTTCGGCGGGAACGAGGCGGCGAGACTGCTGGAGGACTACCCGCAGCAGGTCCGGCAGCACCGCGGTCTGCAGTTGCTCGTCGAACGGCGAGACCAACGGCGCACCTACTTCGACGACGCCGAAGTGGCCGAACTCGCGACCAGCACCGACCCGATCGACGACTACCTGCTCGCGCTCGACCGCACGTTCTGGGCCAACGACCAGTGCCACCAGGCCGCCTACCGCACGGCGCGAGCACAGATCGAGCGAGCCCTGTGGACGTCGCCCGACGACCCGCTGCTCTACGGTCTCCTGTGCTGGGTGACGATCCGCGCCCAAGACCACGCGGCGTTCGAAGACGCCGCCGCGGCCATCCGCACCCGCTGGCCGCTCGATCCGGTCGCCCGTGCGTGGCCGGCAGTTGCCACCGAACCCCTGGATCCCGAGCGGTGCGAACGCATCGCACGCGAGATCGTCGGGTTCGCACCACGCAACCCACGCGGCTACGAACTGCTCGCGGGCATGTTCCGGCGCACCAACCGGCCCGACCAAGCCGGCCAGGCGCTCGACGAGGCCGAGGCTCGCGGTGTCACGTCGCCGCTGCTCCGTGGCCTTCGCCGGATGATCGCCTTCGAAGGATCCCCGGAAACGGTCAGCCGAGAAGCGGTGCGGGAGCTCCAACACCTCGGCGCCACGACCGGAGCTCGGCTGGGACTCCTGATGCGCTGCGACCGCGAGGCTGCACTCGACGAAGTGCGCTCGATCCTCGCCCAGGACCAACCGTCGGCCGCCAACCTGGAGCAGTCGTATCGACTCGGCCTGCGGCTGACGAACCGCGCCATCAGCGACGAGGCGTTCGCCCGCTATCGGGAACTCTACCCCGACCTGCGCCGGCTGTTCCCCAGCAGGTTCCGGGAACTGGTGATGCGCGGCGACGACGACGAGGCGGCCGAACTGGCCGCGATGATCACGCTCGACACGGCGGACGAACGCGCCTTCCAGCA
>DRKG01000563.1 GCA_011051855.1 bacterium
CCGCCCGCGGCGCGGCCGCTACACCGCCGACAAGGTGCTGGACCTGCTGCTGCGCCCGACCACCGGCTGATTCCGCCACCGCCCCTTGCCGAAGCGACCCTCGCTCGGATAACCCGAAGGCATGGCCAGGCCCCTGTTCGTCGTCACCGCGCCCCGCTCCGGCTCGACGTTCGTCGTCAGCCTGCTCGACGCCCACCAGCGGGTCAAGCTGGTCAACGAGCTGTGCTTCGTGCCGTTCCTGCGCCGTATGTTCCTGCTCGCGAGCACTCCCGCCGGCCAGCAGATCAAGGACAACGAGGGCTTTGAGACCCCGGGCATCCTGCCCGAACGGCATGCCTGGAACTTCGCGCACACCTTCCTCGACGCGATGCAGCCGTTCGTCGACGACCTTTTCGCGCGCGTCGCCGGCGGCCTCGAAGACGCGGACTTCTACGGCGACAAGGTGACCTCGATCGCCGATCTGATGTTCCTGCTCAATCGCTTCCCGGACCCGCTGTTCGTGCAACTGGTGCGCGACCCGCGCGACGTGATCGCGTCGACCTACGCGTTCCAGAAGAAGCAGGCGATGCTGTGGGATTCGGCCACGTTCGAGACGCGCGTGCTGCACATGGCGGCGTTCCTACGACAGTCCGACCGACTGCTGCAGGACCGTGAACACCACCACCTGCGTTACGAGGATCTGATGGCCGACGTACCGCGACACACGCGCGAGTTGTTCGGATTCCTGGGGCTCGAAGTCACCGACTCGGTCGAGGCATACCTGCAGACCGCCGCCGCCGACTTGTTCCAGAGCCACGGCACCAGCAGTTCGCCGGCGGCGAGCATCGGGCGCTGGCGCGAAGACCTCACCGCCGAGCAGCAGCGGCTGGCGAACGACGCCCTCGGCGAACAGCTCGAACGACTCGGCTATCCGCTGTGACCGCCGGCAAGCGCTGTTCCGACAGCGGTGTGTGGAGATTCGCCGGAGCGGGCCAAGGCATGACCGAACCGGTACGCCCGTTCCACGAAAAAGCGGTGGCAGCCCGCCCGTCGTAGTCCCTACAAGTGTCGCCCCCCCCTGTTCGCCCCCTTCCGTTCCGCGCCGGCCCCATTGATCCGCACATGCAGCGCTTCCGCTCGCTATTCGTCCCCGCCGTGCTGACGACCTGGATGCTCAGTGCATCCGGTCCGCTCGCGCAGGAACCCACGCCCCTGACCGTGATCGAAGCCGGCACCGTGCATCCGGTCTCAGCTCCTCCGATCGAGGACGGCATCGTCGTCGTGCGCGGCGAGCGGATCCTGGCGGTCGGCAAGCAAGGCGATCTGCAGTTCCCGCCGGACACCACGGTGCACCGCTTCCCGACCGGGCACGTCTACCCCGGGCTGATCGACGCCCAGACCGACGCGTTCACCGACGCGACGCTGCAACGCGACACCAGCCTGAACGGGGCCAGCCTCATCAAGGACGGCTTGGTCTGGTCCGACGCGCGGGACGACCACCTGGTCGAACACGGCATCACCACCGCCTACGTGACCGTGCGCACGGGCGCCCAGGTGCGCGGCCAGGGCTGCATCGTGCGGCCGCTGCGCACCGGCTTCGAACCGTGGCCGGGGCACGAACAGGCTGCGCTCGAACTGCGCATGACGTCGGGCCGCGGCAGCTCGCACCCGCTCGCACGCCAGCAGCAGTTCGCGGGCATCGCGCGCTTGTTCGACAACCTCGAGCAGTATCGGGAATCGCGCGAAAAGTACCAGGAAGCACTGGAGAAGTACCGCAAGGACTTCGCGGCCTACCTCGAACACCACCGCAAGAAGAACGGCAAGGAGGCGCCGGCATCCGGCGGTGCCGCCGGCGCCCAACGCGAAGGCGAGAGCCAACCGGCGGCTGCGCAGCCGCAAGCCACAGCCGCAACCAAGAAAGGCGAGAAGGCCGAGGACGGCAAAGCCAAGAAGGGCGACGGCCCCAAGCGGCCGACCTTCCCGAAGAAGGTCAAGGTCGACGACCAGAAGGAAGCGCTGCTGAAGGTGCTCGACGGCGAGCTGCCGCTGCGCGTCGAAGCCCACCGTCCCGACGAACTGCGCGCCGCACTGCAAATGCAGGTCGACAAGGAGATTCCGCTGCTGGTGCTCGAGCAGGCTTACGGCGCCGACCGCCTCGCCGAGCGCATCGCTCGCCAGGGCGCGTCCGTCGTGCTCACCGACGTGCTGCCGCACAGCCTCGGAGCGCCCGGCGACCGCCGCAACCCGTACGCGAAGTTCGACCCGACCGCGCTGCCGCGCATCCTCGACGAGGCCGGCGTGCCGTTCGCGATCGCGAGCGGAGACGCACGGCTGTCGCCGCTCCTGCCGATGATGGCGGCCGCTGCGATCGGTCGCGGTCTGTCGCCGGCGGCGGCGCTGCGCGCGATCACGCTGACTCCCGCCGAGATCCTCGGCATCGCCGACGACACCGGCTCGCTGCAGCGTGGCAAGTTCGCCGACCTGCTCGTCACCGACGGACCGCTGTTCGCCTCCGACAGCAAGCTACTGCTGGTGATCGCAAGAGGGCGCACGCAACACCAAGCCCAGTCGCAGACAACCAAGCCGAAGTAGGAGAACACGATGTCGATCCAAGACCCGCGCCAGTACTTCGGCGCCACGTTGTTCCTCGCCATGGTC
>DRKG01000564.1 GCA_011051855.1 bacterium
CGCGTTCGATTGGGCGCGGCACTCGAACCTGTTGCTGCTGCCGTTGGTGATCGCGAGCGCGCGCTTCCTGCAGCAAGGACGCTGGCACCGGTTCGTGTTCGCGTCCCTGATCGGGCTGACGCTGTTGCTGTTTTGGTGGGTGCCGCCGTGGTCGCCGACGGCGTGGCCGACCAGCCTGTTCGCCAACCCGCAACTGCTCGTCGAGACCGGCATGGTCATCATCGGCGAAGGCGAATACGACATCGGGTTCGGCGACCTGAGCGCCGCCGTCGGCCGCTGGCTGCCGGCGATCTGGAAGCCCCTGCTGGTCGTGCACGCGATCGGCGCCGCAATCTGGCTGCTCGGCCCCGCGCTAGTACCGAACCCGGTTCAAACAACAACCTGACCGGCAATCGTTCCCGGGTTAGTTTCCCGGTCGGGTTGTTGTTTGTACCGGGTTCGGTACTAGCCCGCGGCGGGTCAGTAGTGCGGTCGTGTCGAGCTCGCGGCCCCGGAACGCCTCGAACATCGCCATCGGGTCGCGGCTGAAACCGCGCGACAGGACCTGGTCGCGGAAGCGTCGGCCGTTGTCGCGGGTCAAGCCGCCGCGTTCGACACATCCGGCGAAGCCGTCGGCGGCGAGCGCCTCGCTCCACAGGTAGGCGTAGTAGCCGGCGGAGTAGCCGCCAGGCCAGATGTGGGCGAAGTAGCGGCTCTTGTAGCGCGGCGGCACGAGGTCGAAGGCGACGCCGGCATCGGCGAGCGCGCGGCGCTCGAACGCATCGACGTCGTCGACCTTGTTGCCGGGTGGCAGGGAATGCCAGGCGAGATCGAGCCACGCAGCGGCGATGTATTCGAGCGACGCGAAGCCCTGACCGAAGCGACGCGCGCGGCGGATGCGTTCGACCAGTTCCTCCGGCATCGCCGCACCGGTGCGGTGGTGCTTGGCGCAGCGCGCGAGCACGTCGTCATCGAACGCCCAGTCCTCGTGGAACTGCGACGGAAACTCGACGAAGTCACGCGGCACGTTGGTGCCGGCGAGCGTCGGATAGCGCACTTGGCTGAACAGGCCGTGCACGGCGTGCCCGAACTCGTGGAACATCGTCGTGACCTCGTCGAAGCCGAGCAGCACCGGCCCTTCGTTCGGCTTGTTGAGGTTCATCACGTTGACCACCACCGGTTTGTGCCCGCGCAACCCGTCCTGTTCGACGAAGCAAGACATCCACGCGCCGCCGCGCTTGCCCGGGCGTGCGAAGTAGTCGGCGAAGAACAGGCCGACCGTCGTGCCGTCGGCATCGAACACCTCGAAGCATCGCACATCGTCGTGGTAAACCGGCAGGTCCGAGCGCTCCTTCATGGTCACGCCGTAGAGGCGCTCGGCCATCAGGAACAGCCCATCCCGCAGCACGCGCTCCAGTTCGAAGTACTGGCGGACTTCCTGCTCGTCGAGGTCGTAGCGGTCGCGGCGCACACGTTCGGCGACGAAGGCCCAGTCCCACGGTTCGAGAGTTGCGCCGGGGTCGTTTGCGTCGAGCCACGCCTGCAGTTCGCGCGCCTCGGCCTTGGCCTTGTCGACGATCGCCGTGGTCATGCTGTCCAGCATTCGTTCGACGGCTTCCGGGGTGCCGGCGGTCTCATCGGCGAGCACGTAGTGGGCGTGCGTCGGGAAGCCGAGCAGCGCGGCGCGTTCCGCGCGCAGTTCGGCCAGTCGGGTCACGATCGCCGAGGTGTCGTGGTCGTTGGTGCGGGCGCAGCGCGCGATCGACGCCTCGAACACGCGGCGGCGCAGCGCGCGGTTCTCCAACGACGACAGGATCGTCTGCGAGGTCGGCAGTTGCAGCGCCAGCAAGAAGTGCCCGGCGCGGCCGGTTTCCTCCGCTGCGGCGGCCGCGGCCGAGCGTTCACTCGCGGACAGTCCGGCGAGCTCGGTTTCGTCGACGACGACGACGGCGAGTTCCTTGGTCTCGGCGAGCAGGCGCTCCTGGAACGCGGTCGTCAGCTTCGACGACTCCTCGTTGATCTCCCGTACGCGCTGCTGGCTCTTGCCATCGAGCTCGGCACCGGCGCGCACGAACGCCGTGTGCACCCGCTCGGTCAGGCGTTGTTGCTCGGGGGTGAGCGAGTCGCGGTCGGCGAGCACCGTGCGCACTCGGGCGAACAACTCGGCGTCGAGCCAGATCGCATCGCGGTGTTGCGCCAGTTTCGGGGCGACCTTCGCCTGGATCGCCTGCAGGGTGTCGTTGGTGTCGGTCCCGGTCAGGTTGAAGAACACCTGTGCCGTGCGATGGAGTAGTTCGCCGCTGCGTTCCAAGGCCTCGATGGTGTTGGCGAACGTCGGGGCCGTGGCGTCGGTGGCGATCGTGCGCACCTCCGCTAGATGCTGCTCCATGCCGGCTTCGAATGCCGGCAGGAAGTGCTCCTCCCGGATCCGATCGAACGGCGGCGACTGGTAGGGCAGCGGGCTCGCGGCGGCGAACGGGTTGTCGTGCAGGGCGGCGGGAGCCTCGGTCATGACGCAAGTATCGGCATTCGCCGGCTCGCCGCCAGACGCCATCACGGCAACAGCGCGTTCTGGTAGGCAAACAGGCTCGGCATGCCGCCGGTGTGCAGAAACATCACGTTCTCGTGTTTGCCGATCGTGCCGTCGCGTGCCATGCCGACCAAGCCGGCCATGACCTTACCCGTGTAGACCGGATCGAGTAGCACGCCTTCCGTGCGGGCGAGCAGGCGCACGGCTTCGACCATTTGCTCGTTCGGCACGCTGTATTGCGGCTGCCAGTAGCCGCCGACGCAGTGAACGTGCTCGGGAGCGACGGTGATGCCGAGTTCCAGCAGGTCGCAGACCG
>DRKG01000565.1 GCA_011051855.1 bacterium
CAACGAATCCTTGCTGCGCGCGTCCGAGGAACCGGCGCCAGCGACTTGGTCGATCCGCACGTTCGAGCGGGTGCAGGCGGCGGTCGTCTACGTCGCGGTCGAGATCGACGGCCCTCGCGGTCGCTTCGTGATCGAGCGGCCGAGTTCGGGCGTCATCGTCGATGCGTCCGGGCTCGTCGTCACTTGGTCGCGATTGGTCGCCGAGGCGGCCGGCGCGAGCGACAAGCGGGTGCTGGTGCAGTTGAACGACGCCGGCAACACGCGTCTGCCAGCCGATGTCGTCGCCAGCGATCGGGACTCCGGGCTGACGCTGCTGCAGGTCGAACCGCCGGCCGACGGGCTGACGGCGGTGCCGCTCGGTGATTCGCCGCAGTGGGGGGAGCCGGTGTTGGTCGTCGCGCGCCCCGACGGCAAGGACATGCTCGCGTTCGCCGGTGTCGCCAGCCGCTCGCTCGGGGCGGTGCGGCTCGATGGCCACGAGTTCCCGCCTGAGCAGGTGTTCCTGACCGATTCGCGCAACGACGAGCGTTGCGATGGCGGGGCGGTGTTCGGGGAGCACGGCCACCTGCTCGGCCTGTATTCGAGCGAGCACGTGCAACGCAACGTCAGCGAGCCGACGCTCGCGGACCTGAAGAGGCCGAGCTTCGGCGTGGTGCTGGCGGCGAGGCGGATGGCGCGGGCGTTCGCGGCGCGCGGCCTCGCCGTCGCGCCTCGGGACCCACACCCGTGGGCAGAAGCTGTGGGGAAGGTCGCCCCGGCGGTGGTCTCGATCTGGTCGGGCGATGGCGACTGGCCGTCGGCGACCTCGGACGACCCCGGCTGCGTGATGCGGCGGGAAGGACTCGGTTCCGGCGTCGTGTTGACGGCCGACGGCCTCGTCGTCGGCAACGCCCACGTCGTCGGTGACAACCCGCGTGTGCGGTCCGGCGGCGACACCTACGCGGCGGAAGTGCTCGCGCGCGATCGCCGCAGCAACCTCGCGCTGTTGCGGGTCGCACTGCCGGCCGGGGTGACCTGGACGCCAGCGCGCTTCGCCGGGGATGACGACGTGTTGCTCGGCGAGACCATGCTCGCCGTGGGCAATCCACTCGGCACGGGTGTAGTGGTGAGCGGTGGCGTGATCTCCGCGATGCGTGAACGCGAGGGCGGCCGCATCCAGGCCGACGCCAATCTCGGCAACGCCAATGGTGGCGGGGCGATCATCGACCTCGCGGGCCGCGTGCTCGGCATCGGCGACGCCGGCCGCATCGACCCGATCGACCTGGCGTGGATGATGCGCGGTGACGGTGCGACGCAGGAGACCAACCTGTCGACGTTCGTCGGCGTGCGCAAACTGCGCCGGGTGTTCCGCCGGGAACTCGCGGCCGCGGGTGCCGTACTGCCGGCCGCGCCCGCGGCACCGAGCGCCGAGCCGTTGCGGCATTCGCCGTTGACGCGATTGGTGGCGGCCAAGCGCGGCGCGCTGCTGAACATCTACGTGCAGAAGAACTTCGCCGAACAGGATCCCGACGATCCGTTTCCGCCGGATCCCATCTGGCGCACGCTGAGCCTCGGTTCGGGCGTGATCATCGATCGGACCGGGCTGGCGATCAGCAACTGGCACGTCGTCGACGATGCGACCCACGCCGACGGTTCGAGCGTCGCCGACCACAAGGTCACTGCGCGTGTGTTCGGGGGCCGCGAATACGAGGTCGAAGTGCTGGCGATCTCGCGCGAGAACGACCTGTCGCTGCTGCGGCTCGAACTCGCGGATGGAGAGCGGGTCGAAGCGATCGAACTCGGCAGCTCGGAACGGCTCCGAATCGGCGAAGCGGTGGCCGCGATCGGCAACCCGCACGGTCGGGCCAACACGATCACCTATGGCGTGGTGTCGGCGAAGGGCAAGGGTATCCGCGTCAAGGGGCGGTGGGCGAAGCTGAATCACCTGATCGAGACCGACGCCGCGATCAACGGCGGCAACTCCGGGGGAGCGCTGCTCGACATGGGTGGGCGCCTGGTCGGCATCAACAGTGCTGGCGGCGGCACCTTCAACAACGTCGGCTACGCGATTGCGATCGACCACGTGCGGCGCACGATCACCGGCCTGTTGCTGCAGCCCTACAAGCTGCGCAGCGTCGACCTCGGCATGCGGGTGATCGACGACGACGGCCGCGTCGTGGTCATGGACGTCGATCCGCGCGGCCCTGCGGCGCGTGCGGGAGTGCGGTCCGGCGACCGGATCACGTCACTGGCCGGCGTCGGCATCACCTGGAGCCCGGGCTTTGCGATGACCCTGCGCGCCCAGCGGCCCGGTGTCGAGGTGCAGCTCGTGATCGAGCGCGGCGGCGAGCGCCGCTCGCTGGCGGTTGCGCCGCTCGCCCCCGAAGTCTGGTCGGTGATTCGGCAGGCGGGTCTGCAGGTGCGCGAGCTGCGCTACGGTGAGGCGCCGGAGCGGGTGCGCGTCGCCGCGATCGAGCTCTACCGCAAGTTCACGGGTGATGCGACCGGGGCGCCGCAGGTGATTCCCGAGCGTGTGGTGGCGGTCGAGAAGGTGTTCGAGCTGGCTGGCGAGCGGCCGCCGCTCGCGCCCGGC
>DRKG01000566.1 GCA_011051855.1 bacterium
GCATCGAGAGCCGCCTGTCGATGGCCTCCGAGGTGGCGCTGGCCGTCGGGGTCGCGTTCGTGCTGACGCTCGGTGTGGGGCGGGTGCAACAGGGAGCGCTGTCGCCCGGCCAGTTGCTGGTGCTGTTGGCCTACGTGCGCGCCGTCTATCGCCCGATCCGCAAGGCGCTGGCGCGCAGCGCGGCGATGGTCAAGGCGGCCGCCGCCGGCGAACGCGTGCTCGAGCTGCTCGACGCCGAGTGGAGCCTGCGGCGCGCGCCCGACGCCCGACCGCTTCCGGTGATCGAGCGCGGGGTCGAACTGCGCGGGGTGCGGTTCGCACACGGCGAGGGCCGCGAAGTGCTGCGCGGCGTCGATCTCGAACTGCGACGAGGCGAGGTGGTGGCGTTGGTCGGCGGCAACGGTGCCGGCAAGACGACCCTGATCTCGCTGCTGCCGCGGTTGCGGGAGCCGCAGGGTGGCGAGGTGTTGGTCGATGGCGTCGACCTGCGGCATTACGACCCCGTCGACCTGCGCGCGCAGATCGCGGTGGTGTTCCAGGAGAGCATCCTGTTCGACGGCACCCTGCTCGAGAACGTGCGTCTGGGCCGCCCGGACGCGAGCGACGACGACGTGCTGCAGGCCGCCGAGATCGCCGGCGTGACGGAGTTCGCTCGCCGCCTGCCCGACGGTCTCGAAACGCGCGTCGGCGAACGCGGGGCCGAACTGAGCGGAGGCGAACGGCAGCGGGTGGCGCTGGCGCGTGCGGTCGTGCGCGATGCGTCCGTCTACGTGCTCGACGAGCCGACCACCGGCCTCGACGCCGGCGCGGAGGCGGCGCTGTGCGATCGCCTGCTGGCGCACCTGGGCGACAAGGCCGTGCTGCTGGTCAGCCACAATCCGCGCCTGATCGCCCGGGCCGACCGCGTGGTCGCGCTGGTCGATGGCCGCACCGACGAGTCGATCGCCGGCGCGGTGCTGGCCGGGCGCGCGGGGGGTGTTTCGTGAGCATCCGGCCGTGCTGTCCGCTGCCGCAAGGCGACGTCGACGACGCGCTCCGGCGCGCGTTCGACGTCGAGCACATCGCCTCGGTGGTGCGTGGCACGCTCTGCGCGGACGCCGTGCTGCGCACCTTGCAGCCCGCCTACGTGCGTTTCAAGGGCCGCGACGGTTCGCTGGTCGGATTCCGGAGCGAGATCGAACACGGCGGCGAACGCCACGCCAGCTACGTGACCGTGCGAACGGCGCCGCCCGAACGGTTGCGGACCGAGTTCGAACGCATCGCGCACCGCGCCGATCGCGTGCACCTGGGTGTGCGCGGCTGCGCTCTGTTGGCCGGCGACGGGCTGTTGTTGCTCGCCTACCCGATCGACCGCATCGTGCGCGAACTGCGCCACATGGTGCGCGCGTCGAAGGTGCGCGGCCTGTTGCTCGAACACTGCCCGGCGTGGCTGCCGGAGGGGCGGCGCATCAGCAAGCGCCACAGCTCCGGGGCGCCGGTCAGCTACAAACCCGAGCGCCGCGCGGTGGTGTGCTGGCAGATCGGGTTGATGGACGACGCCGGCACCTTCGTACGGCGACAACCGGTCTGGCTGCGGCTGCACGCGGCCGAGCAGGCACCGCGCACCCGCCTGGCCACGGACGCCGTGCGCCTCGGGGGCGTGTCGGCACCGCGCTGCCTGGCGGTGCCGCACCCGCGGCTGATGATCGAGGAACACGTCGAGGGCACGCCGTGGCGCGCCGAGCGCGTCGTGTCGGGCGACGATCTGGCGGCGGTCGCGCAGGCGATCTGCCGGGTGCACGCGGCCGAGGCGCCGCCGGAACTGCCGGTGCACGATGCGGTGGCCGAACTCGATCTGGCGTTGCGCTGCGTGGACGATCTGCGCCGCATCGATCCGGCACTGGGCGCGCGTGCCGCCGTGATCGTCGATCGCTTGTCGGCGCACGTGCCGACGCAGGACGACCTGGTGTTGTCGCACGGTGACCTGCATCCTGAACAACTGCTGCTCGGCGAGCGCGTCGGGCTGGTCGACTTCGACCGCGCCTGCCGCGCACCGCGCGTGCACGACCTGGCGACGCTGCGCGCCCATCTGCTCAGCGGCGCAGGTGCTGCCGGAGCCGATCCGCTGTTCGAGGCGATCCTGGCCGAGTACGAACGTTCCGGGCGGCACGTTGCGGCGGCCGACCTCGCCTGGTGGTCGGCGTCGGCACTGCTGCGGCTCGCGATCGGCCCGTTCCGGCGGTTGCGGGCGGATTGGCCGGCGGCGAGCGCTCAGGGGCTGGCGGCCGCCGAGCACTGCCTGGGCACGATCTCGGCCGGAGGGCACGCATGAACGCGCCCTGGCCGCGCCCGATCGAAGCCGTTTCCGACGGCCTGCCGGCACTGCCCGCCGACGGCGAGTTGATCCTGCGCGCCGACCGTCTGGGCATGACGGCGACGATCCGCGCGCACGCGGCACCGCCCCGGGTGTTCCGACTGCGCGAAGGCGCGCTCGCCGAGGAGCTGCGGGTCGATGACGACGACGCGTTGATGGCCGCCCGGGTGCTGGCCGAACCGGACGCGCTGGTGTCGCTGTTGCCGGATGGGTTCGGTGCGCCGGCGGCGCTCGAGCTGGTCGCGTGGCGGCCGCGGCGACGGGCGGTGCTGCGCGTGCGCGGAGAACGCGGCGACACCTGTTGGCTGAAGTTCCTCGACCGCAAGGCGTGGCGCCGCGCCGAACGCGCCTTCGCCGCCTTCGGCGAGGCGGCCCCGCCGCTCTGCTTGGTGCGGCCGTTCGCGTTGTCCGCCGAGTTGCGCGCCTACGTCGCGCGGCCGGCCGCCGGCGCGTCGCTGCGCGAACGTCTGCAGCGTTCCGAACCGGTGCAGTGGCCGCTGTTGGCTCTGGCGCTGCGGTCCCTCGCCGCCATGCCCGCTGCGGGCGAGCTCCCCGAACTCGGTTTCGATCACGCCCGAGCCGCGACGGTCGGCATGTTGCAGAAGGCGTGCTCGGTGTGGCCGCAGCTCGAGGAACTGGTCGCCGGTATCGGTGCGCTCCGAGCTCCGCGGCCGGCGGCCGCCGGCTTGGTGCACGGGGACCTGCACGACAAGCAGGTGTTCGTCGCCGGTTCCATGGTGTCGCTGATCGACCTCGAAGGCATCGGCCGCGGCGATCCGCGTATCGACGTCGCCAACTTCGTCGAGCACCTGCGGCTGCGCGACCTGCAGGCCCGGGGCGAAGACTCCGGCCTTGCCGATACGGTCGCACGGCGCTGCGCGAACGGCGCCGCCGACCGCGATCTGCGCACGCTGCGCCTGCTGGTGCGGGCCCGCCTGTGTGGCGTCTACGCACTGCGCCCACGTTGGCACGATCTGGTCGTGCGCCTCGTGCACGAGGTCGCGACCGGCCTGGAGGAACTGCGATGAAGCGGCCTGGCCAGGAGGCGTTGGTGGTGCTCTGTGCACTGCTCGCGTCCGGCTGCATCGGCCCGACCGGCGATCTCGGTTCGCTGCGCCCGGGACTGTTCGTCAAGGCGTCTGGCCGACCCGATGCGCCGGGCTTCGCGGTCAGCAAGATCGAGTCGGAGGCGCGCGCCGACAGCGACAAGCGCGAGAAGGTCGAGGTGACGGCGCCGGTCACCGATGCCCGGGATCCGTGGGTGAGCGCGTTGGGGCGCTCGTTTCGGCTGGACGACGAAACCGAATACCAGGACCTGGACAAGCGGCCGACGGCACCGTTCCTGCCTGCTGCTGGCGACTGGGTGCGGTTGAAGCTGCGCGACAAGGGGGAAGGCCACCGGGTGCGCGCGATGCGGCGCTACCGCGCGCGCGATCGCTTCAAGGTGATCGGCGAGTTGTACGGCGTCGACCTCGATCGGCGCACCGTCGAGGTCGGCGGCCTCGAGTTGGCGTTGGCCAAGGGTGTGCAGATCGACCTGAGCGGTCCCGACAGCGCCGACGATCCGTTGGCGCTGTTCCTCGCCGACGACCAGAAGACGGTGCCGCTCGGGCTGGTGGTCAGCGACAGTCTGCGCCTGGGCGGGCAAGTCTCGGGCGAATACGAATACGACGACGAGTTCGACCTCGACGGCACCAACGACCGCGACCGCAGCAAGACCTCGCTGGGCAGCCGCGTCGATGCCCTGCTCAGCCTCGCCGACGACGGCAGCTACGCGCTGGCCGAGGTGTCGTTCGGGCGTCGGGACCGCAGCCGCCAGAACGGCGCGACGACCTACAACGAGAAGCTCGAAGTGACGCGCGCGTTCGCCGCGCTGCGGTTCGGGGAGCACTTCCAGTTGCTGCTCGGCCGGCAGGATTTCGACGAGGGCCGCGAGTGGGTCTACGACGAGGTGCTCGACGGCGTGCGCGGCGTCGCCATGTTCGATCGGGTGCGCTTCGACCTGGCCTACGCCGAGGGGCGCGATGTGTTGGCCGAGACCAACGTCGAGCAGGACTGGGGCATGGCGCTCTTGAAGGTCGGCTACGCGGTCCGCGACGACTGGTACGTGACCGGCTACGGCCTGCAGCGCTTCGACGAGACGCCGACCGACATGGAGCCGCGTTACTTCGGTGTGCAGTCGCACGCCGAACCGCGTTTCGGGCTGGGGCACTGGCTCGAGTTCGCGACCGTGCGCGGCGACGCCGCCGGGCGCGCGATCCGCGGCCACGCCTACGACCTCGGCCTGCGTTACACGCTCGACGTGCCGGGGCGGCCGACGTTCGCGATCGGTCATGCGTTCGCTTCCGGCCGCTCGATCACCGACAGCAAGATCGGCTACCGGCAGTCGGGCTTCCAGGACAACACGGGCAAGCTCGGCGGCGTCACCAGCGTGCGCTTCTACGGCGAACTGCTGGACCCCGAACTGGCCAACCTGTCGGTGACCACGCTGTCGTTCGCGGTGCGACCGATCCCGTTCGGGTCGGTGCAGTTGATGTACCACCGCTACCGCCAGGACGTCGCCTCGCCGGTCCTGGTCGACACCTCGTTGCGGGCCGCTCCGAACGGCCTCAGCACCGACCTCGGTCACGAGATCGACCTCGTGCTCGCCTACCGCGTCGCGCGCCGCCTGACCGTCGAGTTCGTCGCCGGTCGGTTCGAGCCCGGTGATGCCTTCAGCGGCCAGACGGCCGCCAACCTGATCGTTTTGACCACCCGTTACAGCTTCTGAGATGAACACCCTGTCCCGATCGTTCGTTCTGTTGACGTGTCTCTTGGCCGGCGCCTGCTTCGGCGGGGGCGGAGGAGGAGGTGGTGGCGGCGGCGGTGGCGGCACCGGCGGCAAGCCGCCGGTGCAACCACCGAGCCTGCCAGCTCCGTCTCCGTCCCCGAGCCAAAGTGGCCTGATCGCGGCCGCCGCCGGTGCGGGGGTGGTGCGGCTCGACTGGCAGCTGCCCGGAGCGGCCTACGAGGCGGCGCTGTTTCAGGGCGGCAGTCGCGCGAGCGTCTACGCGGGAACCCCGGTGCAGGTGGGCCTGACCGGTTCGTCGACCCTCGTCACCGGACTGACCGACGGCGTCGACGTGTTCTTCGGCATGGCGATCCGGCCAGTCGCGGGCGGTGATTGGACGCCGGTCGGCACGGCGCTGCGCACGCGGCCGGGCGCTCCGATCTACGTCGATGCGGCCGCCGATCCCGCGCTCGCTGACGGCCAGAGTCCGGCGACTGCGTTCCCGAGCCTCAACGACGCGCTGCTGCTCGCCGGTGCCCAGAACGGTCGCAACGTGTGGGTGCGCGATGGCAACTACGGCACGGGACCGTTCTTCATCGGTCCCAACGTGCACCTCGCCGGGGGCTTTGGCGTCGCGTTCGATCTGGCGACGCGCGACGTCGCCGCGCGCAAGACGCGGCTCGTCGGTTCGACTGCACAGGAGATCGTGTCGGTGCTCAGCGGTGGTGCCGATGGCACCCTCGACGGCCTGGTAGTCGACGGCGGCGGCGTCGTGCTGAAGGGAGTGGACGTCATCGACGGCGACCTCGAACTACGTTCGCTGTTGGTGCAGAACTGCGCCGACCGCGGCATCAAGGCCGTGGTGTCGATCGCAGCGCAGGCGCGCAAACTGTGGGTCGTCAACTGCGACGTCACCGGCAACGCCAGCGACGGTCTGTCGGTCGCCGGACCCTACGAGATCTCGCTCGATCTCAGCCGCTTCGATGCGAACGGCCAGGAGGGCGCCGACATCGACAACCTGGAGGCGCTCGACGGTGGTTTGGGATCACTGCGCTGCACCGGTTGCCGCTTCTTCGGCAACTCGTTCGAGGGGCTCGACGCCGATCTGGCGGCGGCCGCGGGGGTGCCGACGAGCGGATCCGGCACGTTCGACGTGTTGGTAGAGAACAGCAGCTTCGAGGTCAACGGCCTCGACGGCTTGCTGATCGACCAGGAGCACGAGTTCTTCCCCGGTTACTCGGCGAAGATCGTCGTGCGCGGCTGCTACGCGCGCGCCAACGGCGCCGCCGGCGTGCACATCGACGCCGACGCCAACGCCAGCTACCAGGTCGACCGCACCCGCTGCACGGCCAACGCCACGCATGGCTTGTTGGTGACGAGCGAGACCAACGCCGGCGAGGTGATGGTCACGGCGTGTTGGTTCGCCGGCAACCTGCAGGCCGGGGTCAAGCTGCTCAACGGCAACAAGGCGGTGCTGTGTTCGCACTGCGGCTTTGCCGGCAACGTGGCCGGAGGCATGGTCAGCGACTCGGTGCCGTGCGCGGTGGCCAACTCCGTGTTCCTGCGGCAGGCGAACGCGCTGGTCAACGCCAGCGGTGCCGGCAACCACGTCGCCGATGGTTCCGTGCGCGTGTTCGAGCGCGCGCCGAGTTCGTTCACGACGGTGTCGGGCGATAGCCTCGGCGTGTTGGCGGTCGCCGACACCGCGGGCTTCTCGGTCGGCCAGGCGGTGCGGCTCGATGACGCCCAGGACGGCTACACGATCACTGCGATCGGGGTCGGCTCCGTGACGCTCGATCGGGATCCGGTTGCGTTCATGGCGCCGGGCATGCTGACCGGCTACCAGGCGACCGAAGTCGACGACGACCTGCGGCTGTCGAATCCGTCGCCGGCCGCGGGTGTCGGCATCACCGCGATCGGCGTGCCGGCGCCGGATGCCGGCCCGTTCGGCGCCTTCGTCGGTGGTGCCCCCGGGGTCATCGATCCGACCGCGGCGGCGGCGCTGCGGTTGCTGTCGGTGTCGCCGCCGGCCGCGAGCGGCGTGCCTGCGATGCAAGCGGTCGAGCTGCGCTTCGATCGCCCGATCGACGGGGCGACGGTCACCTCCGACCGGGTCGCGGCGCTGGTCGCCGGGGCGCCGCAGGCGGTCGGCCTCAGCGTCGCCGGCAGCGTGATCACCATCACTCCCCCTGCAGGTGGCTGGCCGGGGGCTCCGTTGCTGGAGCTGCGCGCGGGCGTGCAGGCCAGCGACGGCAGCTCTCTGGCCGCGCCACGTCTCGTCCCCGTTTCCCTTCTTTGATCCGTGAGAACTCCCATGACCACACCCTTTGCCACGTTCCTGCGCGCGATCTGCATGTCGCTCGCACTGGTCTCGCTGCCGGCGCAGACCGTCACCGGTCGCGTCGTCGATACCGCCGGCGTGCCGATCCCCAATGTCACCGTCGATGCCGGCAGCGGTTCCGTGCCGGGCGTGACCGACCTGCTCGGCAACTTCACCCTGATCGGTGCGCCGACCGGCGTGCGGGACATCGAGTACGTGCCGGCGGCCGGGGATCCGTATGCCGCCCGCGTGATCGAAACCGTCATCGGCGTTGTGACCAACGTCGGCGACATCACCCTGCAACCGGGCTTCGAGATCATCGGGGTCGCCACCGACCCCAACGGCGTCGGTCTGTTCCGTTGCAACCTGAACGTCTACGCGCAGGACGGCACCAAGCTGTTCACCCCCTACGACAACACCGACCTGTTCGGCAACTTCGCGGTGATGGTTCCGGCCGGCACCTGGGACGTGCGGGTGCAGCCGCCGGTGGGGGCGCTGTTCGTGTCGTCGACGCTCGAGGACATCGTCGTCGGGTCGCCGGGCAGCACCAACGTCGGCACCGTGCAACTGCGCACCGGCTATCTGATCACCGGTTCGGTGGTCGATGCCCAGACCGGTCTGCCGATCGCCAACACCAAGATCAAGGCGTTCGACACCCTGACCGGCGAGCGGTTCGTGTTGTTGCCCAGCGAGCACACCAACGTGTTCGGGCAGTTCAGCTTCCTGCTGCCGTATTCGTTCTCGCACCTGCTCTTCGAGGCGCCGGCTGGCAACACGCACGTCAGCCGGCAGATGTTCGGGGTGCCGATTCCGGGGCCGACCGTGCTCGGCGCGGTGGGACTCGAGAACGGCGTGCTGCTCAGCGGCACGGTGCTCGGCAACGGCGCACCCGTCGCCGGAGCCGACATCGACGTGCTGCTCGCCGACGGCACCAAGGTGTTCACGCCGCGCGACACGACCGATGCCACCGGCGCGTTCACCGTGGCCGTGCCGAACGCCACTGCCGTGCAGGTGCGGGTCGAGCCGAACGCGTCGGTCGGTCTGGTCGGCACGGTGACCCCGGCCCTGACCACCGCGGGGCCGACGAGCCTGGGGCAGATCACGTTGGCGTCGGGGATCGCGGTCAGCGGCGTCGTGACCGGCCAGGGCACGCCCGAAGCCGCGGCTTCGGTGCGCTTCTTCGACGCGCTCGGCAACCGTCTGGTGACGGTCGGCAGCCGCACCGATGCCGCCGGCCAGTACCAGACCTGGGTGCCGTCCGGGACCTACGACGTCGAAGTCGTCACCACCGACGGCAGCTTCTTCCTCGATGCGCAGCAGATCCTGACCGTCACCGCCCCGATGACGCAGGACTTCACCCTGTCGTCGAAGTCGTTCCGGACCCTCCTGGACGGCCATGGCATCCACACGACCGCTCCTGGTGGCACGGTGCCGATTTCGGTGCTGCTGCACAGTCTCGCCCCGGGCTTTCAGACGGTGCGCATCGATCTCTTCATCGACCTGCTCGACGGCACTTCGGTGCCGCTGGTCTCGGACCTGACGCTGTCGCTGCTGCCGGTGGCGTTCACGGTCGGTCCGCTGTTCGTGCCGACCGTGCCGGTGCCGCCGAGCCTGCTGGGCAAGCCGGCCGAGATGCGCGTGCGCATCCGCGATGCCGGCGGCAACAACGTGCTCGACGAATCGACGTCGACGTTCTACATCGAGTAGTCCGCCGGGGCGCTGTTTGCCGTGCCCTGCCGGTGCGCGCGCAGCAGCGCGTGGAACGCCAGTGCCCGAGCGCGGAAGTTCGGGTACTGGTCGAACGACGCATAGGCCGGACTGAACAGCAGCGCATCGCCGGGCCGAGCCGCGCGCAGCGCGCTGGCGAGCGCCGCGGCCAGGTCCGTGTGCGCGGTCGTGTCCGGGATCGTCGAGGCGGCGGCAAAGGGTTCGGCTGCCGCTCCGAAGACGTGGGCGCTGGCGGCGTGTTCGGCGATGGCGCGGGCGACCTTGCCGTGGTCGCCGTCCTTGCTCTTGCCGCCGCCGAGCCAGTGCACCCGCCGGCCGCCGCGCGCGAGCGT
This sequence comes from bacterium, assembly GCA_011051855.1. Classification (GTDB taxonomy): domain Bacteria; phylum Planctomycetota; class UBA1135; order UBA1135; family UBA2386. The sequence goes on from DRKG01000566.1 coordinate 9,504, forward strand.
GCGCAGCGCGTGCCGGGTGGACTCGACTTCGGTCGATACGCCGTTGTCGTAGACCCGCACGCCGCCCACCGTCGCCAGCAGTTGCAGCCGGAACGGCAGGGGAGGAGCGGTCGCGACCGCGAAGCCGATGTCGGCCGCGTCGGCGCCGAGCCAAGCGGCGGCGAGAGATGCCGCGAGCACGTTCTCCACCTGGAAATCGCCGAGCAGCCGCAGGGCGTCGCGATGGGCGAGGGGGCGCGCCGGGGCTTCGTCCGGTCGCACCAACAGCATGCCGTGGTGTTCGCCGGCGCCGCCCGGTGCCGGTAGGTCGCGGCCGAAGTAGCCGCGGCGTTCGGCATCGCTGGAGAACGCATTGGCGACCGGATCGTCGGCTGCGCTGACGACGAAGTCGCTGGCGGCCGCCGCCAGCCGCGCTTTGGCGGCACGGTAGGTCGCGAGGTCGCCGTGGCGGTCGAGGTGGTCGCTGCCGATGCGGGTGAACACGGCACCGGCGAGGCGGCGGTGGGGCGCCAGCCGTTCGAGTTGGAAGCTCGACAGTTCGAGCACGGCGATCTGTTCGCGGCGCCAGTCGGCTTCGTCGGTGAGCAGGCTGTGGCCGATGTTGCCGCCGAGCAGCGCGTCGATGCCGCCGCGCCGCAGCGCCCGGTGCAGCAGCATCGCCGTCGACGACTTGCCGTTGGTGCCGGTGATGCCGACCACGCGACCGGGGTAGGCGGCGAGGAACAGCTCGCACTCCTGCGTGCAGGGGATGCCGCGGGCGAGGGCCGCCTGCCGCAGCGGGGCGTGGTCGGGGATCGCCGGGCTGGTCACCACGAGGTCGACGCCGTCGAGAAGGGCCGGGTCTTCGCTGCCGAGTCGCCAGTCGATGGCCGACTGGTCGCCCCGGATCTTGCCGAAGCTCCTGCGCACCGCCTGCAGTTCGTCACTGTCGCTGCGGTCGGCGACCCGCACGTGGCAGCCGCGGCGCAGCAGGTAGCGGATCGCCTCGCGGCCACCGCCGAAGCGGCCGAGGCCGTGCACCAGCACGCGCGCATCGCGACGCGGCAGGGCGGGGTCGCCGTTCATCGCCGTGCCCGCGCGGCGCGGGCGCGCGCGCTCAGGCGGCTGAGCTCCTGGCGAGAGATCGTGGTGCCGCCCGGCCCGTTCTCGCGAGCCGTGGCGCGTGCGGTGACCCGCTGGTCGCGGCGGCCGTGCAGCAGCCGGTCCACGACTTCGAGCGGGAAGTCGAGCGGAAACAGCCACGGACTGGCCGGCGCCGTGATCGCGACCGCGCCGCTCGCCGGCAGGTGATCGAACGCCGGCAGGCCGTTCTCGACC